>JAZPYP010000043.1:0-6910 GCA_045544255.1 Eubacteriales bacterium
TAGATTATTACGCTCAAAGATTTCTGAAATTTCTGCCTTTGCACCCTTTTCAAGCAGCATAAACGGTTCATCGCAAAGAGCAGTTACGGGAAATCTATCGCAGTCCTTTAGAGGATGATTTTCGGGGATGATCGCCATCAGCTTATCTTTCTCTAAAAAGATGGTTTCAAAATCGGGGTGTGTCGGCAATCTCAAAAAGCCGCAATCTACTCTGCCTGTATGTATCCATTCTTCAATTTCGGTATAGTCACCGAGCAGAAGTTCATAGTCGATGTTGGGATAGTCCTTCTGAAACTCTTTTATAATGTTTGGCAACCAATGGGTCGCCACGCTTGAAAATGTACCGATTCGGATAAGGCCCGATTGTAAGCCATTCAGCTCATCCACTTGCATTTTCAACTTATCAAAATCTGCACAGAGGTTTTGTGCGTATGGTAACAACTTCATTCCGTCACTTGTAGGCTTTACGCCGTACTTGCTTCGTTCAAGAAGCGTTACACCCCATTCTTTTTCAAGATCAGCTATCATTCTGCTGATGCCAGATTGTGTGTAATTAAGTATCTCTGCCGCCTTTGTAAAACTGCCGTATTCCACCGTTTTTACAAACGAGAGATATTTTTGCAAATTCATATCCATAAAATTACCTATTCCGAAATGTGATTTTGAACATTACAAACATTCGCTTTTGTTATGCTTGATATTATGATATATTATTTCCAGTTCAATTACAAGAGGTATCGTATGAATAACAAGGCGCTCTTCAAATACATATTCGCTCTGCTTCTGTTTGGCTCAAACGGCATTGTTGCGAGTTTTATTGATTTAAGCAGTCAGAATATTGTACTGCTTCGCACTCTGATAGGTAGTATCCTGCTGATTGCTATTTTCTTTATTAGCGGCGGAAAACTAACTTTTTATAAGCAAAAAAGACAATTTTTGTTCCTTGCGGTATCGGGTATTGCAATGGGGACAAGTTGGATGTTCCTATACGAAGCATACGCTCGAATCGGAGTTAGCATCGCTTCACTTTTATATTACTGCGGTCCGGTTATCGTAATGGCGCTATCTCCATTATTGTTTAAGGAACGACTGACCGCAAATAAAGTACTCGGTTTTCTTGCGGTGCTAATAGGCGTTATACTTATAAACGGGAACGCCTTTGACGGCAAGGGTGATCTGTTCGGCATTGCCTGCGGTTTGCTCTCTGCCGTTATGTATGCCTTTATGGTTATCTGCAACAAGAAGGCAAAGGATATTGTTGGACTTGAAAATTCCACGTTGCAACTTACTATAGCATTTCTAACAGTAGCGATATTTGTAGGATTAAAGCAAGGCTACGCTATGCAGATTGCACCAACGAGTATAGTGCCGATCTTTATACTCGGTCTGTTGAATACGGGCATTGGATGCTATTTTTATTTTTCTTCAATCGGCAAACTGAACGTACAGACGGTGGCTATCTGCGGATATTTAGAGCCGCTGTCCGCAGTGTTGTTCTCGGTAGCATTCTTGAAAGAAACAATGCTACCGTTACAGATTATAGGTGCAGTTCTTATCATCGGCGGTGCAATGATTGGAGAGTTGGTAAAACCAAAGAGAACAAAAAGCAGTACACAATAATAAACCGAGTGAACAGAAGTTAAATGGCATACTTTCGTAGGAATATTATCTCCACCCTAAATTAATCGTTCTTGCTAATTGCTTGCTAATCAAGCAAACAAAAACAATATAAAATTAGCGGTAACGGCGTAACACAGAACAACACTTTAACCTTAAAAATTCCCTAACAGCAGGGGATTTTTAGGTATTACAAGAGATGCAAGAACCGTTCCCCTCGGCATCTCCTAAGGGTTAGTTGTGAGTTCGATTCTCGCAGGGGGTACCAAAAATAGCACCCAAAACTTTGATTTTAAAAGTTTTGGGTGCTATTTTAAATAATGAGCTTTCTTTTTAGAACTATTGATTTATTTTCGTTAAAGTATTATAATAAATCCGTTAATAGAGTTCATTTTTCGGGTTACCATTGATTCAGAACCGAGAGTTAGAGATAATGGAGAATAGAATAGGCCATCTTCCATTCATCTTTTTCTTTTTGAGGGAGTTATCATGAAAAAGGATACTGCAATTTCAAATAACCGCGACTATTGGTTCGATAATGCAAAAGCATATTTAATCGTTACCGTTTTTGTCGGTCATATTTGCGAGACATTAATTAGGTTAAAGCCTTTTGCCGGCGGAACACCCCTTTGGCTTGATGTATTAATGAAATTCATCTATGTTTTTCATATGCCGGTTTTTATGCTCATATCAGGGCGTTTTTCAAAAAATAGGATCGATCAAAACGACTGGGTTTCTGTTATCAACAAATTAGTTATTCCCTATATAGTGGTTCAAACTGTTTTATCGCTGTTTTACGCAACTGTTGGCTTTTCTAAAGTAACTGATCTCTCATATTTTCGGCCCGCTTATGGCCTATGGTATCTCATTACCCTTGCCGCATTTCAGTTGATCACTCCCCATTTGCTAAAAGCTTTTCGCCGAAAATGGCTCTTATTTCCTGTTTCCTTGCTCATAGCATTTTTATCGACCTTTCAGGAACAGGTATTTTTTGGTGGGTTTCAGCGGATATTCACCTTCTTCCCCTTTTTCATCTTTGGCTACCTTTCTGCAAACTGCGAATTTAAGTTTTGCAAAAAAACAGTATTTCGCATTATCAGCATCGCCGCCTTCATCGGGCTTATTCTCTTCATCATTCAATATAATGATATTATAAAGGTTGCGCTTCTCTCAAATAAAAGGGTTTATTCTGAATACCATGCTCTTCTTGGCGTTGACCAATTGGAACTATTGATTCAGCTAATCTTCCGATATGCCTTCGGCTTTCTCTTCTTCTTTTTTATCATGGGAATCAGCCCTGTTAAAAAAATGTTCTTTTCAAAGCTCGGAACCCATTCCACCTATGTATATATCCTGCATCTTTTCATCATTGTTGCCCTTGCTGCTCTTGGAAAAAGATATGGGCTTCTTGATTTTTGCAAAAATGAAATCTACGCTGTTCTTCTCTGCGTTTCAGCAATTCCATTGAGTTTTCTTTTGGTATCGCCTTTTATTGAAAAAATTACTAGATGGCTTGTGATGCCAAGTTTTGACCTAAAGAAACTGGTTCAAACAATTTTAAAAGAAAAAGAATAAAGTTCTTATTTTAATCCTTTTCTCATACTCATGAATTAAAAAGGAGTGTGAAGAAAATGGAAGAATATCATCGCGATTCCTTGCGGGAAATGCGCCGCGAATTTGAAGCAAAACCGATCAAAAAAAGAGGAAATTTATGGATAACGCTATTCATTATTTTTCTCTTCCTATTTGCCGGTTCCTTCTTTATTGCAACCCATAATAATTTTAAGTTTGAAGATGCCAAAAGCACCATAGAAAAATGGAGCAAAAATATTGCAAGCACCTTCAATTCCGAAAAAAACGACATTACCGAAACAGTAGATGCAGTATTAGCAGAGCAGAATGCGAAAATTCAATAGTCCAACTCTTCTGCTCCTGATCATTTTTGCCTATTCCCTGATTCAAGGATCTTTTTATCCCTTTTTGATTTTAATCTTTTCTCTGCTTCATGAAGGCGGGCATATTCTTGCAATCTATCTTTTGGGCGGAAGATCCTCCATTCCCAATGGCAAAGGGCAAGGCTTTTCTATTGATTTTTCAGGGCTGACTTATAAAAAAGAGTTTTTAGCCGCATTTGCGGGGCCATTCATCAACCTTTTTCTTGCCGGATTTTTTCTGATTTTTGCGGCAGATAAAAGCAAGATCATGCTTCACTATTGCGCCTATGCTAATTTAATGCTGGCGGGGATCAATCTTCTGCCGATTTTTCCGATGGATGGCGGAAGAATGCTATCTTGCGCTTTAGCATATCGGATAGAACCCCATAAAAGAGTTTCCCTTCTTCGCCTGATCGGAATAATTTCGCTGATTATTTTGCTGATTCTTGCCCTATGGCAATTTTTTATTAGCGGTTATAATATTTCACTGCTATTAATTTGCTTTTATTTAGCGGCCTTAATTGCCGCCCAAGCCAAAGGAGATTTTTCATGACGTATAATACCGAAGAATTTAAAAGCTTTCTTCTTAAAGTGCAAAAACCCGCTCGCTATGTTGGCGGCGAAATTGGCCAAACAATCAAGGACCTTGAACAGGTAGACATTCGGTTTGGATTTTGTTTTCCCGATATTTATGATATCGGAATGTCTCATTTAGGCCTTCGAATTCTATATGGCGCCCTTAATGAGCAAGAAGGCACCTGGTGCGAGCGCTTTTTCTTTCCTTGGAAGGATATGGAAGAAGAAATGCGCAGCAGAAATATCAAGCTTTATTCCATGGAAAGCCATACGTCGCTGGACGAATTTGATCTGATTGGCTTTACTTTGCAATATGAAATGTGCTACCCCACTGTTTTGAATATGCTGGAGCTTGGCGGAGTTCCTCTTCATAGCGAAGATCGCCAAGGGCTGAAAAATATCGTTGTTGGCGGCGGACCATGCGCCTATAATCCCGAGCCTTTAGCGCCCTTCTTTGATATTTTCAGCATCGGTGAGGGCGAAGAAGCTTTGCCGGAGCTTGCCGATAAGTTGCGGGAAGCAAAGAAAAAAGGTTGGAGCCGCGAAGAGTTCTTAAAAGAAGTTGCCAAAATGGAGGGTTTCTATGTGCCCTCTCTTTATGAGGTAACCTACCATGAAGATGGAACGATTGAATCTTTCGAGCCGAGATACGATGATCTTCCCAAGGTAATTAAAAAACGCATTATTAATAATTTAGATAAAACCTATTATCCGAGGGAGCAGATCATGCCTTTTACCGAAGTGGTTCATGATCGGGTAACCATTGAGCTTTTTCGCGGCTGTATTCGCGGTTGCCGCTTCTGCCAGGCAGGGATGCTTTTCCGCCCTATTCGCTGCAAATCTGCCGATACCTTGGTGCAGGATGCTTGCACCCTCTTGGAAAATACCGGCTATGAGCAGCTTTCCCTCTGCTCTCTCTCCTCCAGCGATTATCCGGAGATCGAACCATTGGTAGACAAGCTGATTCAATATACCGAGCCGCGGGGAATCAACCTTTCTTTGCCTTCCTTAAGAGTAGATAACTTTTCCAAGGAATTAGCAGCAAAAATCACAGGTGTAAAGAAATCTACCTTTACATTTGCGCCTGAAGCAGGAAGCCAAAGAATGCGCGATGTGATCAACAAAAATGTCAGCGAAGAGGATATCGAAAAGAGCTGCCGCATTGCTTTTGAAAACGGAAACTCTTCTGTGAAGCTTTATTTTATGCTGGGGCTTCCTACTGAAACCGACGAGGATATTGCCGCCATTAATTCCATGGCAGATAAAATTATTGGTTATTTTTATGATACCGATAAAGCAAAACGCAATCGATACATTAAAATTGCAATGAGCCTTGCCACCTTTATTCCAAAACCTTTCACCCCCTTCCAATGGGAGGCGCAAAACAGTGAAGCAGAAATCCATAGAAAGCAAGATTACCTGCGCAGCAGAGTGCGTACTAAGCAGGTAACCCTCAGCTATCACGATTGCAAGACTTCCCTTTTGGAAGCGATCCTCGCAAGGGGTGATCGCTGGCTCGCTCCTGTATTGGAAGAGGCCGCAAAACGCGGTTGCCGCCTGGATGCCTGGACCGAGTATTTCAGCTATGACTGCTGGATGGATGCCTTCAAGGCTGCAGGAGTGGACGGAGATTTTTATTCTTTAAGAAAAAGAGATTTTGATGAGATTCTGCCTTGGGATTTTATCGATATCGGTGTTTCCAAAGCATTCTTGCAAAAAGAAGCAGAAAAAGCCTATGCAGGGCAAACTACTCAAAATTGCAAAGAAGGATGCAGCGGTTGCGGAGCCAACAAGATGATTGGGAGAAAATGTGATGTTTAAAGATATGCGCGTTCAATTTATAAAAACAGGAGATGCGGTTTATTTTTCCCATCTGGATCTCCAAAGGGCGATGCAAAGAGCCTTGCGCCGCAGCGGGATCCCCTTCTGGAGCACCGGCGGCTTTAGTCCCCATCCCTATTGCGTTTTTGCACAGCCGCTTTCCTTGGGGTTTGAAAGCAGGGGCGAGCTTTTCGATTTCAGGTTAATAGAAGGCGAAAATTTTAATCCGGAAGATCTCAAAAAAGTTTTTCCCGATAACCTGAAGGTTGTTGAGATCTATGAACCAACTGCTCCCTTTAAAAAAATCGTTGATGCAACCTATGAAATTCATTTAGAAACCGATGCCGATGCTTCTGCAATTCTAAAGGCCTTTGATGCTCCTTTGATGATTTTGAAAAAAACAAAACGAAGCGAAAGCGAAGTTGATATCCGAGATTTTCTTAAAAATATTTCTGCAAAAGATAGCGAGGGCGGCGTTGTTTTGACCTGCGATGTTGCAACCGGCAACGAAAAAACGCTGAATCCAAATTATATTGCCATGGGGCTTGAAAAAGCCGGAATCCCTTGCTTTGCAAAAAAAATTATTCGAATTTGTTTTTTAATGGAAAACGGTGAAGTTTTTCGATAAAAAACACTTGACTTTTAAGGAAAGCCTTGATATAATAGCAAGGCGGTCTTGGAGAGATGGCTGAGCTGGTCGAAGGCGCACGATTGGAAATCGTGTAACGGCTTAAACCCGTTCGGGGGTTCGAATCCCCCTCTCTCCGCCAGAAAAAAGCACTTGCGAAAGCAAGTGCTTTTTTCAACTAAATCCACCCTTTCGGGTGGGTGAAATATTGCTTTGCAATGTGAAATACGCCTGCGGCGTGTGAAATTCGCCTCGACGGCGAGTGGGTGGATTTAATTTCACTTGATGCGATAGCATCAAATTTCACAATTTACGGAGTAAATTATTTCACCGT
>JAZPYP010000044.1:0-9067 GCA_045544255.1 Eubacteriales bacterium
TCTTTCATGTCTAGGACCTCCTTGTTATATTATTTGTTCGGTTGGCAGACCTCTCTCATAATATAACAAGGAGATTTTTTATTGTCCATAGCTAAAGCTTTTTATCCACTGGCAGAGCCAGTGGTTGTCTTATGAAAACAAGGCATCGGAATTTCTTCCGATGCCCTGCAAAAATTTTTTTGTTTTTTTATTCGTCTGCTTTTTTGCCAAGGATCAGATTCACAATGATACCAAGGATCAAAGCGCAAGCAATAGAGGTCAGGGTAACCTTACCGAAGGTCAAGGTCAGGCCGCCGATACCGCAGATCAAAATGGTAGAAACAACGAAGAGATTCTTATTCTGCTCCAGATCTACCTTCTGCACCATCTTCAAACCGGATACAGCGATAAAGCCATAAAGCGCGATGCAAACGCCGCCCATTACGCAAGAGGGAATGGAGTTTACAAAAGCAACAAAGGGAGCCAGGAAGGAGATCAGCACTGCAAGAATAGCGGTGGTGAGGATGGTCATGGTGGAAGCATTACCGCTGATGGCAACGCAAGCAACAGATTCCCCATAAGTGGTATTGGGGCAGCCGCCGAAGAAAGCGCCTACCATAGAGCCAACGCCATCGCCCAGCAGGGTGCGATGAAGGCCGGGCTCCTCCAAAAGATCCTTCTCGATGATGGAAGAGATATTCTTATGGTCGGCAATATGCTCTGCGAATACAACGAATGCAACAGGAATATAAGCAACTGCGATGGAGCTGATATAAGCACCATTGATCTCGCCGATGCCCTTGAAAGCAGTAACAAAGGTGAATTCAGGCAGAGTGAAGAAGGTCTTCCAGGTAACGCCATCAGCCCAGAGAGCAGAGATGGGGGAGAAGTCGATAACCTTCAGGGCATCAACACCGGCAACATTGCCGATCATAGTGAAGATCGCGCCCACTGCATAACCGGCCAGAATACCGATGATGAAGGGGATCAGTTTTACCATCTTCTTACCATAGGTAGAGCAGATAACAGTTACAATCAAGGTAACCAAACCAACCAAAACAGCGATCAAAGTATGGGCAACGGGAACACCCTCAACCTTCAGGCCGCCCTTTTGCAGATCGCCGATAGCGTTGCCGGCCAAAGAAAGACCGATGATGGCAACGGTGGGGCCGATAACCACTGCAGGCATCAGCTTATTGATCCAATTTACGCCTGCAAACTTAACGATGATGGCGATGATAACATAAACAAGGCCGGCAAAAACCGCACCAAGGATCAGGCCAACATAGCCAAGGCTCATGGAAACGCCGCCTGCGAAGGCTGCTGCCATGGAACCAAGGAAGGCAAAGGAGCTGCCAAGGAATACAGGGCTGCGGAACTTGGTGAACAAAAGATAAACCAAAGTACCGATACCTGCGCCAAAGAGAGCGGCGGCAGGGCTCATATTGTTGCCGATAATGATGGGCACAACAAGGGTTGCAGCCATGATAGCCAGCAGCTGCTGAATGGCGAAAACAAGGTTTGCGCCAAATTTGGGTTTGTCGCTGGGATTGAATACCATTTTCATTTTGGAAATTCCTCCTATTTTTTCATATATGATCGCCCTTTCGGGCGCTCATTCCAAAAAATAAAGGCCTTACTGCATGCAGCAAGACCGAAAGCCTGAAAGATCGTTAGTGCCGCATGCACCGCTACGGGTGGAAGAGCCTTAAACCTTATATAGTATACTGCTTTTCTTCCACTTTGTAAAGACCTTTTTCGACATTTTCCAAAGAATCTTCCTTGACAATCCGATGGCGAAATGATACCATAGTATCGATAAAAATTATAAAGGAGCGCAAATGTTATGGCAAAATTAACTATTTTCGATCATCCTCTGATCCAGCATAAAGTTTCCGTTCTGCGGGATAAGAAAACCCCCAGCAATCAATTTCGGGCATTGGTGGAAGAAATCACCATGCTGATGTGCTACGAGGCATTGCGCGATCTTCCCTTGGAAGAGGTGGAAGTGGAAACCCCCATTACCAAAACCAAAACCAACATGATCGCCGGTATCAAGCTGGCTGTGATTCCCATTTTGCGGGCCGGTCTCGGCATGGTCAACGGTGTTCTGAATTTGGTTCCTTCCGCAAGAGTAGGCCATATCGGTATGTATCGCAATGAAGAAACCCTTGAGCCGGTTCCTTATTATTGCAAGCTTCCCGCTCCGATCGGCCAGCGCCTTGCCATTGTGGTAGACCCGATGCTCGCCACCGGCGGCAGCGCAGTGGATGCTATTAATCAGATCAAGGCTTTGGGCGGCAAGAAGATCAAATTCATGTGCCTCATCGCCGCTCCCGAAGGAGTAAAGGCTCTCTCCGAGGCCCATCCGGATGTTGATATCTATTGCGCTCATCTTGATGAGCATCTCAACGAAAAGGGCTATATCGTGCCCGGTCTTGGGGATGCAGGCGACCGCATTTTCGGCACCAAATAAATTGAAAATGGAAAATTGATAATTGATAATTATTGAAAAAGATCGACCCTGCGGGGTCGATCTTTTTCTTTTAAATAAAAATTCGCATTGGGAACTCCAATGCGAATTTTTCCTTAATTTTCCATTTTCCATTTTTAATTCATGGAAGCGGCGCCGATCGCAGTGGCAAAAATGGCATTCTCCGGAATGATAAACTCCAGATCATAAAGTGCTCCCACTGCGCCAAGCATCGCCTTGGCTTGGGGAAGGGCGGCCAAAGAGCCGGTAACGATCACCTTTTTGATTCCCTTCCCTCTGCAATAAAAGCCGGAAAGAACGCCCGCCGTCTGATAGATCATATTAAGAAGCCCCAAAGCAAAATCCCCCGCCTTGGCGGTGGGCTTTACATAGCCGAAATTGGCGGCAGTTGCATCCTTTGGAAGATTGGAAACATCGCCGGTGCTGATCTCGCTGATGGAGAGATCCACCATAGAAAGATCGCCCTGCTCTGCAAGCTCCAGAATGGCATCAATATCCTTCACTCCAAGCAGCTTGGAGGAAAGCCCCACAAGAGTGCCGCCGCCGACTCCGCTGCCTCCAACATGGCTGCAGCCATCCTCATCGGCATAAACAAAGGCGGTGCCGGTTCCCATGCTGACCACCAATGCCTGCCGCTCACCGCTGAGCAGCAAACCGCCCTTGCCGATCGCCTCAAATTCATTCACCTTCTCGGTGGGTACACCGAAAATATCTTCTTCGATCAAGGCCGCGCCCACACCGGTCAAAACAATTTTTTCAACCTGCTCCGGCCGGATTTTATATTCATGCAAAAAATGACCGATCGCCCCGAAAAGGGAGGTTTTTTGATCCCCCGCCCGCACCTGCAGGGCGCCGAGGATCTTTTGGTCGAAGCCCACGATTTTAGTTGTGGAGCCGCCAACATCAACGCCTAATGTAATTGCCATCTGAATCACCTCGTATGTATTATATCGCGTTTTAATAAAATGTCAAATCATTTAAAGGTACGCAGGCCTTTGGGGAAATGATTCTTTCCTTGGCCGCCGCTCGCTTTGGTCCAGCCAAGGGGCGCTCCCTCAATGGTCATCACTCCCCAACCGGTTTCGCCGCAAGGGAGCACCTGCCCATTGGCATAAAGCCGCGCTTCCTCAAGAGTCATCTCCCTTGCAAAGAAGAAGGCCTCTTTGGGAAGGCTCATAGCCAGATGATGGCAAGGGCGCCATGCCTTCCCCTGCCGCTCCATGGCGGCAAAGCCTGCCCGCAAAATTTTAATTCCGCTCGGTGCAGGCAGATCGGCATCAACAAGATAGAATTGATCCCCCCGCATAAGGCCGATCCCTTCGGGCGGTTTTTTAACCATTTGGGATAGCGCCTTCATCGCCTCTTCCCAACGCTCCGGCTTAAAGGCGGGCGCGCCCGCGCCTGCTCCTTCGCCTTCCCGCTCCATGGCGCAGATAAAATGCCCCTCGCCCCCATGGCAGGGGAAGATCCTTCTTGCCTCCTTCAGCCCCAAAAAGCCTTCTGCTCCCGCTTCAAGGCCGCAAGGCACAATTTTAAACTCCGGATGGCGCTTCAAAAACCATAAAATGGTGCGCTCATTTTCTTCCAGATTAAAGGTGCAGGTGGAATAGACCAAGCGGCCGCCGGGGCGCAGGGTTTTCGCCCCCTCTTCCAGAACCTCGCGGGAGCGGGCGGTGCAATGAGCCACCAATTCCTCGCTCCATTCCTCCAGAATCCGCGGATATTTGCGGAACATTCCTTCCCCCGAACAGGGGCTATCGATCAAAACTTTATCAAAATATTCCGGCAGTGCCTTAGCCATTTGGGCAGGGCTCCCTTGGGTAACAACGCATCGGGAGATCCCCATTCGCTCCAGATTGCTCTTTAAGGCTTGGGCCCTTTTCGGATCAATCTCATTGGCCACCAAAAGCCCCTCTTTTAAAAGCCCGCCGATACCGCTTGCCTTGGAGCCGGGAGCGGCGCAAAGATCCAAAACCCGCTCATGCCCCTCGATCTGCAAAGCGGTGAGGGCGCCCATGGCGCTGGGCTCCTGAAAATAATAAAGCCCCGCAAGGTGATAAGGATGATTGCCATCCCGCTCGCCTCCTTTAATGATAAATCCTTCTTTATAAAAAGGAGATTGCTCCAATTCAAAGGGCGCAATCTTCAAAAATTGCTCCCTGCTGATCTTTTTGGGATTATAGCGCACCCCTTCATGGCCTGCGCGATTCAAATAGGGGGTAAGATCCACCCATTCCTTCAGATATTCGATCATTGAATTTCCTCTTTTTCAGGGTTTTGAAAACCAAAACCCAAAATCTCTGTTGCCTCCCCCACCATCATGAAGGCGGCAGGATCGGATTGATAAACAATTTTTCTTAATTTGCGCTCCTCGCCGGTGCGAAGGGCGCAAAGGAGCACGCGGCGGCTCTCGCCGGTATAGGCCCCTTCCCCGAAGAGAACCGTAACCCCTCGCCCAAGCTCCGAAAGAATCTTTTTTTCAAGAGCCTTGGCAGAGATAATGATGGCGATTCGCCCTTGGGTGCGGCCCTTCAGATAGGTATTGAGCACAACAGTGAAGATCACAGCCAAAAGCAGCGAATAAAGCACCGTTTCCCCCTCACCATAAACCAATCCGCCCAACAAAACGATGATCCCATCAATCAAAAGCACCAGATTGCCAAAGGAGATCCCCGGCCAACGCTTTTGCAAAAGGACTGCCAAAAGATCGCTGCCGCCGGTTACCATTCCCTGCCCCACCAAAAGCCCAACTCCTGCGCCGGATAAGGCCCCGCCGCAAAGAGTGGAGAGCAGGCGATCCCCCCGAAAAGGGGGCAAAAAGGAGCAGAGTTCCAAGGAAAGGGAGAGCAGCAGAGTGCCGCCCACCGCCATCAGCGAAAATTTCCGCCCCAAAAAGATAAAAGAAAGGATCAGCAGCGGCAGATTCACCAAGATCAACGAAAGCCCCACCGGCAGCGCCCAAAGATAAGCGCCAATGGTGGCAAGGCCTGTGGCCCCGCCCAAAAGCACCCGATGAGGATTGATAAAAACAGTGATCCCCACTCCGTAAAGAGCCCCGCCCAGCAAGAAAATTCCGATCCTTCTCATCTTTTTTAAACCTCGCAGATTTTTTTATTATTCTGCGCCGATTTCCAGTATTTTATTAAAAAGTTCTTCCATTCTGCCGCTCTCGCCCGCCAGATACAAAAATCCCCAAAGGGCCTCAAAGCCGGTGGCGGCATGATAGGTGCCATGGTCGGCATTTTTGGGTTTGGAATTGCTCTTGGCATTGCGCCCCCTGCGCACTATTTCCTGCTCTTCCTCGGTCAACTCTTCCCAAAGGGCTTCCAAAAACCTTGCCTGCCCTGCGCAGCATGTGAATTTCTTGCCAAGCTCATGGAGCTTATTATTTTGGCAGTTTCCGAGAGAGAGGGCATAATTGCGCACATATACCTCATAAACCCCATCCCCTAAATAAGCAAGGGCCAAGGGGCTATATTGCCGAATAACCTCGATCTTATCCATTTTTCTCCAAAAGCACTCCCTTCACTTTTTGGTTTTCGATTTCGATAATGCCATATTGCCCAAAGGGGCTTGCCATGCTGCCGGGGTTCATCACCAAAAGCCCTTCCCGCTCTTCCAGATAAGGCTGATGAGTATGGCCGAATAGCAAAGCATCGGCGCCCATTCTTTTAGCGGCGGCGATTGCAGCGCCATAGCCGCTTTTCACCGAATAGCGGTGGCCATGGCAGAGCAAAAGCTTTATTCCATCAAGCTCCAAAAGCTGCTCTTCAAGCCCCACCATGCCATAATCGCAATTTCCCCTTACTTGGTAGACAGGATGGCCGGCAGTGCGCTCAAGGAGCCAGCGGGCATCGCCGATATAATCTCCAAGATGTATAATTCCATCGTTTGGATACTGTTTGTATAGTTCCAGCATCGGCTCTCGCTTCCCGTGGCTATCTGAAAAGACCAAAAAACGCAGCACTTTTCTTCCCCTTTCGTTCTCATTATTTTCATTGTAGCATAAAATAAAGGGAAAAGAAACATTTTTTTGAAAGGAGCAGAGCAATGAGCCAATCCGATCTCTTTGCGCAGTTTAAAAATATGGATCAGGGGGAGCGAGAAGCCCTTCTTAATAAGGTGATGGGTGCATTATCGCCGGAGCAGATGGAGATGGTGAAAAATATTGTTTCCGATAAAAAAAGCATGGAAAAGGTGCAGAAAAACCTGAAAACCGAGGATCTGACCGATCTGATCAATGGGCTTTCCGGCAAGGAGGATCCAAGGGATTTTCTGCAGAGCCCCCGAGTGCAAAAGAGGATGAAGGATCTCCTTCGCTGAATCTCGGCGGGCTGCTCGGCGGAGAAAACCCCTTGGCGGGGCTGCTGGGGGAGCAAACGGATCTTTCGCAGTTGATGAAGATCGGCTCGATGATGGGGAAGCTCGGCGCCGAGCCGGATCCTCGATGCGATCTGCTTTATGCCCTGAAGCCTTTTTTGCGGGAGGAGCGAAAGGCGCGGATCGAAGAGGCGGCGCGGATTTTGAAAATGCTGCGCTTTGCCGCCATTTTTAAGGAAGGAGGGCTATAATGGAGATCCGAATCCAATCCGATGGACTGCTCTACCCACCAAAAAAGGAAGCAAAGCGCCCCCTTCCGCCGCCTCCGCCCAAAGAGCCCGATCCGCCGAAGGAGCTTTGCCCCAAGGAAGAGCCGCCCAAGGAAGGGCTTCAATGGGAGGATCTTTTGCTGGTGGCAGTGGGGCTGATGGTGATCAAGGGGCAGGAAAAGATCGATATCCCCTTGCTTTTGGCCCTCGCCTATATCCTATTTGATAGTTGCTTTTCCTTGAAAAAACTGCTATAATAATCAAAACATACACCGATAATCGCAACACAGGGGCGGGGGTGTGTAAAATTCACACACCCCGTCCCCTGTGTAATAAAAGGATGTTTATTTATGCCGAAGATTTTTCCGTTTAGTTCAACAAGTAAGGGTAATTGCACCCTTTATATTGCAGAAGAGCGGGTGATCCTGATCGATTGCGGCGTTTCCTTCACCCGCATCAAAAAAGCGCTGGAGGAGCATGGCCTTTCTTTCGAGAATGTTTGCGCCATTTTATTGAGCCACGCCCACCAAGATCATATCGCCGCCCTGCCGATGCTCGAAAAGCATACCAAGATTCCTATTTATGCCGATGGCCGCACCTTGGCGGCGGCAGGGGTGGAGGGCATCGATCATGGGGGCGCGCCTTTTTCCGTTGGCGATATTTTAATTACGCCGATCTCCACCTGCCATGATTGCCCCGGCTCCTGCGGCTATCGCTTGGAGCAGGGGGAAAAGATCTGCGCAATCGTTACCGATACCGGCAAGATCACTCCCGCCATGATGGAGCATCTTGCCGGCTGCGCCCTTATTTTGCTGGAGAGCAATTATGATCCCGATATGCTCAATTATGGGCCCTACCCGCCCTCTTTGAAGGAGCGGATCCGCTCGGATCATGGCCATCTATCCAATGAAGATTGCGCCGCGATCCTTGCCCTATTTGCCATGAAGGGCGCGCTTAAAACAGCGGTCCTCGGCCATTTGAGCGATCATAATAATACCCCGCTTACCGCCAAGAAAGCCATTCTTGATACCTTCGCTCAATATGGCGTTGAGGGGGTTCGCTTGGAGATCGGCGGCGCATGGTGCCCGATGCTGGAGATTTGAATGATGGATTTATTATCCCGCGCGGGGTACAATTTTAAAAGGTGTTGGTAAATTAAAATGAAAACAACGGTTTTTTGCACCGGCTCTTTAAAAGAAAAATATTGGAAAGAGGCGGAAAAAGAATATCAAAAGCGGCTCTCCCGATTCGGGGGCTGGAATATCATAGAGCTGCCGGAAGCGCCTCTTCCCGAAAATCCCTCGGAAAAAGAGATTGAAAAGGCGCTGGAAAAGGAAGCGGAAAATCTTCAAAAAAAGCTCCCTCCAAGAGCCTATACCATCGCTCTTTGCGTGGAAGGCAAGCCCCTCTCCAGCGAGGAATTGGCGGCTACCCTTGGGGAGCTGCCCTCCAAGGGCTTTTCAGAGCTTGCGCTGATCATCGGCTCTTCCTATGGCCTTTCCCCCGCTATTAAAAAAGCGGCTAACCTTCGGCTTTCGGTCTCTAAAATGACCTTTCCCCATCAGATGATGCGCATTATTTTGGCAGAGCAATTTTTCAGAGCAGAGAAAATTAATGCCAACGAAAGCTATCATAAATAAAAGGCCGAAGAGGCCTTTTATTTATGAGTGAAATTTTCTGCCAAAGCAGAAAGTGAAATTCGCCTGACGGCGAGTGAAATTGCGCCTTTCGACGCAGTGAAATTTTCAAAAACAAGGTTTTTGAAAGTTTCGGATAAAACTTGCCTACCCTGCGGCAAGTTTTTATTTATTTTCTCATTTCTTCAAAGAATTTTTATTTCGCGCATAGAACCGTCCCCTGCGCGTTCTTCTTGTGTAGTGGTGAAATTTTCTGCAAAAGCAGAAAGTGAAATTCGCCTGACGGCGAGTGAAATTGCGCCTTTCGACGCAGTGAAATTTTCAAAAACAAAGTCGGAGGCCAAGCGGTCTTAGGAAGACAATACAGC
>JAZPYP010000045.1:0-42444 GCA_045544255.1 Eubacteriales bacterium
TTCTGCTTTAATAATATTTTGTTTGAGATTGTTAAAAAAACACTTGATTTTAAGTTCGCTATGTTATATAATGGTTCTTGCAATTGCCGGTGTGATGGAATTGGCAGACGTAGTGGACTCAAAATCCACCGGTGGCGACACCGTGCCGGTTCGAGTCCGGCCACCGGCACCAAAATAACCCCTTCTTGCTTTGCAAGAAGGGGTTTTCTTTTATTTATTTTGATAAGCAAGCTCCATCAAGCGTGTGAGTTTTTTTGCTTCTTCAATGCCGCAGCCTTCTAAAATGCTATTGGTGCAGAATTGCACAATAGGTGCAGGAAGCGCTTCCATCAGTTCAACCTCTTGCGGTTTTCCGCCGGTTTCCTTGGTTCGCTTGATAATAGAGCTCCCGGTCATAATTACTGTTCCTTTTTCGCCGCTTATTTCAAGGATTTGCGGGCATCCGGTAGTAATAAATCCCGTTTCGTTAATGGCAATGCATCCATTATTATATTCCATTACCGTAATAGCGTTGTCCTCAACTTTATCAGCATTTTTTTCGTTTGCTTCGAGATTGGTGGAGGCGAGGGTGAAGGTTGATTTTGCGGCATTAGGCATTCCGCAAAACCATTCGGCAAGATACATTCCATGGGCGCCAAGATCAATCATGGCGCCGCCGCCGCATTCTTCTTTGCTATAGAAATGCGAGGGGAGCCAATTATCTGCACTGCCTGCATGTACATTACGGTAGCGGAAGTAATTGATGTTGCCCAACTCACCGCTATCGGCAATGGCTTTGACGGTACGTTTGGATGCCTCATACTTCTGGGGCAAGGAGATTACGAAGCGAACACCGTTATTCTTGATGGCAGCCTCCACCTTTTCGCATTCTTCGGTAGTGGGGGCTAAAACCTTTTCGGTAAAGATATCGATCCCTGCATTTGCCAGCTTAATGAAGATCTCTGCATGGGTATTGGTGGCGGTGCAAACAATGGCAGCATCTGCTCCGCTTTTTAATAAATCTTCAAGAGTTAAAAACTCATTTAAATGATATTTTTGGCAAAAATCTTTGCGCCATTTTTCATTTGGTTCATAAACACCAATGATTTCTGCATATTGAGATGCAACCTTATAATAGCCTTCTGCATGAACATGCCAAAGACCGCAAATAGCTATTTTCATTCAAAATACACCGGCCTTCCTGTCTCACTGGAAATATAGATGGCTTCCAGAATTTGCGATACAACCATAGCCTGCTCCGGTGTTACAATGGGATCGGTATCGTTAACAATGCAATCAATCCAATTTTTGGCTTCAGTATAAGCGGGGGTAACTTTTGCTCCGGAATAAAAAGCAACGCCGCCAACTTTAGTATCGACTTCGGTTTGCGTTTGCCGATCAAATTCGATCTTATTGATTAATAGCTTATTATTTTTTAAAGATAAACCTTCTTTGCTTCCGCAGAGCACGCAGCTTCCTTCGCCAATCGGATCGGCAACATTTAATGCCCAGCTTGTTTCGAGCATAATGGTTGCGCCGTTTTTCATGATGATCATTGCGCAAGCGGCTTCTTCCAATGGAGTGGTACTAACACCATTATCGCCCCAAATATTTCCGGCCTCGGGATGCTCAAGCTTCTTATGAGTCTTGCCTAATACAACTTGTGGTTCATAATTATTCATTAAATAAAGAGTTAAATCAAGGGAGTGGGTTGCGATATCGATAATCGGGCCACCGCCTTGCGCTTCTTCATCAAGGAATACGCCCCAGTTAGGGGTTCCTCTGCGCCGCACGGCATAAGAATTGGCATAGTAGATTTCTCCCAATGCGCCCGAATCGATATATTGCTTTGCATAGATGCTTTCAGCTTTTTGGCGATGCTGGTAACCGATCGTTAATTTTTTGCCGGTAGCCTTTGCTGCATCGCACATTTTTTTGGCTTCTGCAGAGGTTTTTGCCATGGGTTTTTCACACATAACATGTTTGCCGGCATAAAGAGAATCAACAGTGATTTCGGCGTGTTCGCGATTGGGGGTAAGAACATGAACAACCTCAATGCTTTCATCTTTAAGAAGTTCTTTATAATCTGTAAATACCTTTGCATCAGGTGTTCCGTATTCCTTGGCGGCTTTTTGAGCCCGCTCCTCCAGAATATCACAAAATGCCACCATCTCCACATTAGAGAGCTGCTTTAGCGAAGGCATATGTTTGCCATTGGCAATGCCGCCGCATCCAATAATACCAACTTTTACAATTCTTTCCATTTTTGAACCCCTCTCTGCGGATTATCCGCAATATTTTTTGCATTTAAGCAATTTTATTGTAGCACAATCGATATGCATATGCTATAATATAATTGTTTTTATATATTAATATTTTGTCAAGAGGCTTTTATGAAAGAGTATTCAGTTGAGCAAGAAAAAATTAGTTTAAAGCAACGTGGATTTGAGATATTCCTTCAGGAAATCTTAATCGAAAGAGCGGTTCCTGCGCATATTCATTCTGCGATAGAAATCCTCTTTATATTGGAGGGGTCTTATAAGATTTTTGCGGATGAAGAGGAATATCTTGTTGAAAAAGGGGATTTAATTCTTTTTCGTTCTAATACGATCCATCGCGTTTTTAAACTTTCTCCTCAAAATGGATATTACCATGTTTTGAAGATTTCTCCGGAATTGGTTTCTGATTTGGCCAATCAGGAAAATGCGGTTGCATATCTTTTAAGCCTATCTGTTAATAATCGTAATGCAAAAAAAGTTTGGCGGAAAGAAGAATGCTTGAAAAACGGTTTGGCTGAAGAGATTTTGAAAATTGCTAAAAGCGATGAAAACGATTATTATTGCTCAGATATAGAGGGGAAGCTTTGCGTTGGCAGGGTTATTCATACTATATTAAAAGAAACAAAAGCAAAAGCGCAATTTGAAAACGATAGTGAAACGCTTACCAGAAGCATTTACGATGTTTTGATTTATATGAACAAGCATTACGCTGAGGATCTTTCTGCAAAAGAATGCAGCGAAATGGCATATTTGAGTTATAGTTATTTTTCAAGAAGCTTTAAAAATATTGTAAATATGTCTTTTAAAGATTACTTGAATTTAACGCGCATTAATCATGCAGAAAAGCGTTTGTATGCAACCGATAAAACGATCACGCAAATTGCAAGTGAATGCGGGTTTAATAGTGTTTCATATTTTATAGCTACCTATAAGAAATTCAAGGGAAAAACCCCTCAAGCGGCGCGGGGTGAAAATGGAAAAGGAGATTTAATATGAAATTGGGAATTTCAAATGAAAAGAAAATTATTGTTACCAGATCGCTTACTGCTAAAGCGATGGGAAGCGGAGATTTAGAGGTTTTTGCAACCCCTGCGATGATTGCATTAATGGAAGGCTGCGCGGCAGAAAGCGTTTCCGATTATCTTGATGAAGGGGAAACAACCGTTGGTGTTTCTATTCAAGTAAAGCATCTTGCTGCAACGCCGATAGCTATGCAGGTTATATGCGAGAGTGTTCTAAAAGAAATGGATGGGCGCCGCCTTTGCTTTGAACTTAAAGTTCAAGATGAGAGCGGATTAATAGGCACAGGAGTGCACGAGCGCTATATTGTTAATGGCGATAGATTTTTGGAAAAAACATACCAAAAACTTGAAAAATAATTTTAAAAAAGTATTGACTTTTTTTCTTGGTTCTGCTAATATATTAGCGTTGCCGAGAGGCAGAAGTCTTATGCGGATATGGCGGAATTGGCAGACGCGCTAGATTCAGGTTCTAGTCGGGGCAACTCGGTGGAGGTTCAAGTCCTCTTATCCGCACCAAAAACATCGACGTTTGTCGATGTTTTTCTTTTATGTGAATTTAAAAGAGAGGCAACCGAAGCGGTTGCCTCTCTTTATTATAATTGCTCTGCATACCGAACTGCTTCCATGGCATCCTTACCATAGAAATCAGCGCCAATCTTTTTGGCATAATCAGGATTTAATACGGCTCCGCCAACCATAACTTTACAGTTGGGGGCTTTTTTACGCAAGAGTTGGATGGTTTCTTCCATGGCCGGCACAGTCGTTGTCATTAGCGCGCTTAGACCAACTAAAGGAGCCTTGGCCGCTAATACGCTATCAACGATTCTTTCAGGCTTTACGTCTTTGCCGAGATCAATAACATTGAAACCGTAATTTTCTAAAAGCAGCTTGACAATGTTTTTGCCGATATCATGGATATCACCTTCTACAGTTGCAAGAATAATAGTGCTTTTTTTGATAACTGCCTTGTTTTGGCCAAGGTTGGCCTCTTTAATTATTTCAAAAGAGAATTTCGCAGCTTCAGCGCTCATTAAAAGCTGGGGAAGAAAAATAGTCTTTTTTTCAAAACCCTCTCCCATAATATTCAGGGCGGGGATAATTTCTTCCTTAACGATATCGAGAGCTGCTTTTTTTGAAAGAAGATACTTTGTTTGAATTGCAGCATCTTCCTTCAAGCCCTTAATGATTGCATTTTGCAGTCCGTTTGAATGTGTTTGAGAATCGTTAAGAGAGGGGGAGGGCGTTGCATTACCTGTTGTTTGTTCGGGTTTATTTTGTGAAAATTCTATATAGTTGATGCAATTATGATCCAAGCCGTGAAGGGCGCACCATGAATGATAACTATTCATCATCTCGGTTGAATAAGGATTCATGATTGCTGCGCTCATTCCGCATTCAAGAGCGGAAGCAAAAAAGATACTGTTGATAGAATCGCGGCAGGGCAAACCAAAGGAAACATTGGAAACCCCTAATGAAGTATGGCACCCGAGTTCATCGCTTATTAATTTAATGGCGCGAAGGGTTTCGATTGCTGCGTGATCATCAGCACTGATCGACATGCAAAGCGGATCAAAAATCAAATCCTTTTCCGAAAGCCCGTATTCTTTTGCGCAACCTAAAATTTTTCTTGCAATCTTTAATCTTTCTTCAGCGGTGGCCGGAATTCCGCCTTCATCTAAAGTCAGAGCAACAACCACACCGCCATATTTCTTTGCAAGGGAGAAAATCGAATGCATACTGGCTTCTTTTCCGTTTACAGAGTTGATCATTGCTTTTCCGTTATAAGCTCTTAGAGCGGCTTCTAAAGCCTCATGATCGGCAGTGTCAATCTGAAGGGGGAGATCGCAAACGGATTGAAGCTCTTTGATTGTGTGGCATAAGAGTTCTTTTTCGTTGATATCCGGTAGCCCGACATTAACATCTAATACATCAACACCGCATTCCTGCTGCTTAATGCCTTCTTTTAAAATATAATCAATATCGTTTTCTATCAATGCTTGTTTAAAGCGTTTTTTACCGGTGGGATTAATTCGCTCACCAATTAAAATCGGCTTTTGATCAAAGGCAACAGAGTGGGTATAAGAACTGATGCAACAGATGTTTTTCTCTTTAATCGGAAGGGGAGAGAGGGCTTTCGTTTCTTTTGCAAGGGTTCTGATAAATTCCGGTGTAGTTCCGCAGCAACCACCCGCAATCAATACACCCATTTTAATCATTTCGGCCACTTGATCTGCAAAATCAGCCGGTGAAAGATTATAAACTGTTTTTTGATTGATACTTTCAGGTAATCCGGCATTAGGCTTTACAAGCACGGGCACAGAGGAAAATTTCAAATATTCTTTAATAACAGGCATTAATGCCTTGGGCCCTAAAGAGCAATTAACGCCGATGCAATCGGCGCCCATTCCTTCAAGCATGGCGACCATTGCAGCAGGGGAGGCGCCTGTCATTAACTTCCCATCTTCTCCGTAAGCGTTTGAAACAAAGACGGGTAGATCGCAGTTTTCTTTTGCTGCCAAAAGCGCCGCCTTGGTTTCCAAGCTATCATTCATTGTTTCGATGAAAATCAAATCAACTCCGCCTTTTGCGCCAAGGCGAACTGTTTTGGCAAAAATTTCAACTGCATCTTCAAAATCCAGATCACCATAAGGTTTTAAAAGCTTTCCGAGCGGTCCGATATCTAAAGCAATATATTTATTTTGCTTACCGACGGAAGCATTTTGAGCGGTTTTTACATGATTGATTGCTGCATTAATAATCTCTTCCAATTCATTTGGGGCAAATTTTAAACTGTTGGCGCCAAATGTATTGGTAGAAACAATGTTGCTTCCGGCATCATAATAAGCGGTATGGAGCTTTTGAATGATATTTGGATGGGTAAGGTTCCATCTTTCGGGATATTCGCCCGGCGCTAATCCTTCTGCTTGAAGAAGGGTTCCCATGCCGCCATCCAGCAGAATGATTTGATTTTTAATTAATTCTTGAATCTTCATTTGTTCTCCTTAAGGCCGATGATGGCAGTAATGGATTTTGAGGGAATCATCAATAACTGGGGGGATAAATGGATGCCGAGATTTTTGGGGCAGTCTAATGTATTGCATATATCTGTTTGCAGGGATAGTGGCAAATCTCCGTAACCGGGACTAAAGCGAGGGCGCAGTGCAATCCCGTTTTCTGCAAATGAATTCTTTAGTTCTTGATCGAATGCATTTGCTAATGCTTCAATTCGCTCGGTACCGATAGCTTGAAGAATAAGCGCATCAGCAGGCGAGAGGCGAATATATTTTGAAAGAACTCTTTCATATGAATGCCCAAGTGTTGCGGCAAATAGAATGATTTCTTGGCAGCCGGAAAGATTTTTTGCAAGATCTTTTGAATTGCACTTGGTAAACCCAAGATCGATTGCATCTTTTGAAAAAGAAATAGGAAATTTACAATAGCATATCTTATAATTTATAAGAGATTCGCACTCGTTTAATAATTTATCAATTTTTGTATTTAGTTCTTGGGTTTCTTTCCCTTGGGCATAATGCAGAATTTCTTTTTTTGAAATTGGCGGAGGTGAAAAAGTTTTTAGGAAAATTGTTCTTTTCATGATTTTTTAATAATATGAGAAAGGTTATCCATGATTTTTGCCGCCACATCCGGTTTGTTCATGGAATAAACATGCACATTTGTAATGCCATTGGCAAATAAATCGATGATTTGATCGGTTGCATAAGCAATTCCGGCTTGCTTCATGCTTTCGTTGGATTCTCCGAATTTATCTACCAAACTTTTAAAACGCTGCGGTATAAATGATTTTGAGAGGTGAATGGCGCGATCTAATTGGATGGCATTTGTAATCGGCATAATTCCCGGAATTATAGGTACTGTAATGCCGGCTTCTCTGATTTTATAAAGAAAATTATAAAGCAGATTATTATCAAAGAACATTTGAGTGGTTAGAAAATCGCAACCGGCATCAACCTTTTCTTTTAGATATAAAATATCTTCTTTTTGATTTTTGCTTTCAGGGTGGATTTCCGGATAGCAGGCTCCGCCAACGCAGATATCGGGAGCCGTTTCCTTAATTTGGCGCACAAGGTCAACCGCATGGCGATAGTGCCATGTGGAGCGGTCTGTATTTTCGAGTTCCGGCGTTAAGTCGCCGCGGAGCGCCATAATGTTCTCGATTCCTGCTTTTTGAATATCATCGATCTTTTGGGCAACGGTTTCTTTTGTGGAGGAAACGCAAGTGAGATGGGCGAGCGTTTCAACTTGGTGGCGTTCTTTGATGGCTTTTGCGATTTCTAATGTATATTTGCTGGTCCCGCCGCCTGCACCATAGGTTACACTCATGAATGCAGGGTGAAGCGCGGCGATTTCTTCGGTTGCATATTGAACATTTTCAAATGCAGTATCGGTTTTTGGCGGGAATACCTCAAAGGAAAGCGTTAATTCGTCTTTTTTAAGCAAATCTTTTAGTTTCATCTTGATAACCCTTTCATTGGCTCTTGACGGAGCAGATAGAATTATATAAAATATCAGTAGCAGTTTTTACATGGAGTTTTTCCTGATAAAATTGCTTCTTCCTGAGTCATGGATAAAATATTTTTCTTGCAGTGCTCTTTGATTCGATGATATCGAGTGCCATTTTGAGTGAGATAAACGATTTCGTTACCGCCTTCATCAGCGGTGATTCTGATTGAAAATTCGGCAATTTGATTGCCTGCTTTGGCAGTTAAAATGCATTCGCCGATTTTTTCTGCAGTTATAATCGAATTATTAATCGATACACAGTCGTTATCGGCTGCTAATTGGATTCTTTCTTTGATTGAGTTGTTTTCGATGCATACAATGGAGCTTGATTGACCGACTTTTAAAGCATCATGGCTTATCATGATTTGAAAATCATCTTCGATTGGTTTTGCAGGATTAAAAAATATTGCAAATAATGTAAAAGCTAAATTTGCCGCCGCCCCAAAAGAAGAAAATAGAATTTTTGCTTTAGTTTTAAGATTAGAGCGAAATAAAAGAAATAACCCTAGCGGAAAGAACAAAAGCAGGGTAGCGCTGATAAAAAAGGGATCTTTGCGCAATTTCACATGGCAACTCCTCCTTGCATTTTGATTATTTTACCATAAAAACAACTTTTTTTCAATAGAAAGGAAAGAAAATGGAACTTTGGAAACGTTTAGAACAAACGAAAAAACCGATAGTCTTATATGGAATGGGAAATGGCGCTGATAAGATCATCGATATTTTAAACAAAAGAGGGGTTTCAGTTGCCGGTGTATTTGCAAGCGATGATTTTGTGCGCCACCAAAATTTCAGGGGATTCACAGTTAAAAGTTATCATGAACTTTGCGATGAACTGGGCGAAATGGTTGTTTTGGTTGCTTTTGGCACACAGCGAAAAGAAGTTCTTGAAAATATTTTAAGAATTGCAAGGGAGCAAGAAGTTTATGTTCCTGATGTGCCTGTTATCGGCGACACTCTTTTTACAGAGGAGTTTTTAAAGTCTCATCGAAACGAATTCGAAAAGGTTTATAATTTATTATCTGATAATCGCTCGAAAGAAGTCTTTGAGAATATTATTTTCGGAAAGTTGACGGGGGAGATTCATTATTTATTAAAAGCAGAAGATCGACCGCAAGATTGCAAGAATCTTTTGCCTTTTTCCGACGATGAAGTTTTTTTGGATCTCGGCGCTTATACCGGAGATACCGTTATGGAATTTATTCAAGATCACCCGCAATATAATAAAATCATCGCTGTTGAGCCTGATTTTAAAAACTGCAAAAAGTGCAAAGAGAATTTAAGGGGCTTTTCGAATATTCAAATTGTTAACGCCTGCATTGATGCCGATGAGGGAGAGCGCTGCTTTTTGATGGATGGAGGAAGAAAATCTGCGACTTTATCCGGCGGTGGGATTGCAATTCCGGCTTTTAGTGTTGATGCACTGATGCAAAATGAGCGTGTTTCTTATATAAAAATGGATGTAGAAGGAATGGAGAGAGAAGCTTTGATGGGCGCTAAATCAACCTTGCTTCGTTGGCGCCCTAAAATGCTTGTTTCTGCCTATCATCGGTCGGAGGATCTTTTTCTTCTTCCTTTGCTTGTGAAAGAAATGGTGGGCGAATTTGATTTATATCTGCGTCATTTCCCTTATTTGCCTGCGTGGGATACTAATTTTTATTTCAACCTTTTGAAGCTTTGAGCATAAGATGGGTTGGGGTGATAATATGAATAACTGCTATGTTTGGCTTGCGGTTGCGCTGATTTGGCTTTTGCTTTCAAATGAAGGTTCTTCTTGCAATCTTCGCAATCATAATAATTGCAGCAACTCTTGCGGTTGTTAAAAATAAAAAAGACGATTCCGAGTTCGGAATCGTCTTTTAATTATTGCGGTAATCAGTCGCTCACATAGGGGAGCAGAGCGATAACGCGAGCGCGCTTAATAGCATTGGTCAGCTGACGCTGATGCTTGGCGCAGGTGCCGGTAACGCGGCGGGGCAGGATCTTTGCACGCTCGGAAATATACTTTCTAAGCTTTGCGGTATCCTTATAATCGATTTCAGTTACTTTATCCACGCAGAAAGCGCAAACCTTGCGGCGGGGCTTTCTGTTGGGTCTGTAATTCTTTTCTCTTTCCACAGCTAAATCCTCCTTATAAGATTAGAAGGGCAATTCGTCGTCTTGAACTTCTTCGAACTCAACAGTATTGCCACCGGTAACAGGCGGAGCCTTAAATTCGGGAGCAGCCTGGCGAGATGCGGAAGCCTCTTTCTTGGATTCTACGAAATGCGCTTCATCAACAACTACTTCAAAAGCAGTTCTTTTAGCACCGGTCTTATCCTCATAGTTACGGGATTGCAGGCTACCCACAAGCGCAATCAAATTGCCTTTTTCAAAGAAACGGCAGATAAACTCTGCGGTATTTCTCCAAGCAACAATGTTGATGAAATCGGTGGGGTAGGTGCCATCCGGACTCTTATACTGACGCTGAACAGCAACAGAAAAAGAGGTAACAGAAACATCAGAGGATGTTTTCTTAAGCTCCGGTGTAGTGGTTAAACGACCAGTTAAGATAACTTTGTTTAACATAGCAGAATCCTTCCTTACTTTTCTTCTTTGTTCACGACGATGGAACGCAGAATGCCGTCAGTAATGCCGTAGATCCGCTCGAGTTCAGCAGGGAAAGAAGCGGGAGCTTCAAAATTGATCAATACATAATGACCCTCGCTGATAAAATCGATGGGATAGGCAAGCTTCTTGACGCCCCAGTCATCTACAGATTCAACAGCACCATTCTTTGCGATCAGATCTTTGAACTTCTCAACAAGAGCGGTATGCTCCTCCTCTGCGAGATTAGGCCGGGTGATGAGAATAGTCTCATACTTGCGATTTGCTTCAGCCATGATTTACACCTCCTTATGGACTTTTGGCTCATTAAATGAGCAAGGACCTAATAATTATACTATAAATATCTAAAAAGTCAAGAATTTTATTGGGAAAATTTTGTTTTTTCTTTTTATAAAAAAGAATTGTAAAAATGAGTAAAATGTTATATAATTAATTCAATCGCGAATAAAGGAGTAAATTCTGTGAAAAATGATGTAGTCTACATTGGTGTAAATGACCATAAAATTGATTTATTCGAAGGGCAGTATGCTGTTCCTAACGGCATGGCGTATAATTCCTATTTGATTTTAGACGAGAAGATTGCAGTTGTTGATACCGTTGATGCAAATTTTGGCGAAGAATGGCTTGATAATCTTCAAAAGGCGCTTAAAGGCAGAGGGCCGGATTATCTGATCGTTCAGCATATGGAGCCGGATCATTCAGCAAATATCAATGTATTTGCCGAAAAATATCCGAATGCAAAAATTGTTGCAACAGACCGCGCTTTTTTGATGATGAACCAGTTTTTCGGTACCGATTATGCAGAGCGGCGCATTGTTGTTAAAGATAAAGAAACCCTTGATCTTGGAGAGCGTTTGCTAACGTTTTACACTGCTCCGATGGTTCATTGGCCGGAAGTGATGATGACATTCGATTCCAAAGAGGGGATTCTTTTCTCTGCCGATGGCTTTGGAAAATTTGGCGCTTTGGATATTGAAGAAGATTGGGCGTGCGAGGCGCGCAGATATTATTTTGGCATTGTTGGTAAATATGGTGCGCAGGTACAAGCGGTATTGAAAAAAGTTGGTGGCTTGCCGATTCAAAAGATTTATCCGCTCCATGGGCCGATTCTTGAAGAAAATCTTGGGTTTTATATTGGTCTTTATGATACATGGTCTTCTTATGGGGTGGAAAGCGAGGGCGTAGCTGTTTTTTATACCTCTGTTTATGGAAACACAAAAAAAGCAGCAGAAATGCTTGCAAATGAACTTAAGGCGAACGGTTGCCCAAAGGTTGTTCTGAACGATCTTGCTCGTTGCGATATGGCAGAGGCGGTTGAAGATGCTTTTCGCTATGGAAAAATCGCCCTTGCAACAACCACTTATAATGGAGATATCTTCCCGTTTATGCGTGAGTTTATCCATGAGCTGATGGAGCGGGGATATCAAAAGCGCAAGATTGGATTAATTGAAAACGGAAGCTGGGCGCCTACTGCCGCCAGAACGATCAAAAAGGCCTTTGAAAGCAGCAAAGAAATCGAATTCTGCGAAAGCGTTGTTACGGTTCGTTCTGCTGTTAATGCTATCAATGAGCAGCAAATTAAGGCTTTAGCAAAGGAATTGGCTGAATAAAGCTTAATTTTTAAACCAATAATAAAAATAATTTTAAAATGGAGGAAGAAAAAATGAAAATGATTTGCGAAGTTTGCGGTTATGAATACGATGAGGCGATTGGCGATGTTGATAACGGCATTGAAGCCGGCACTAAATGGGAAGATCTTCCCGAAGATTGGGTATGCCCTCTTTGCGGTGTCGGCAAAGATCAATTTGCTGAAGAATAATAGGGGAGAGTGAAAAAATGAGTGTTATTAAGGTGGATCGAGAACTTTTTGAAAACGATATTTTAAAAAGTGAAAAGACTGTTCTCCTTGATTTTTATGCCGATTGGTGCGGTCCTTGCAGAATGGTTTCGCCTATTGTTGATCAAATTGCAGAGGAGCATCCCGAATATTTAGTCGGAAAGATTAATGTGGATGAGCAACCCGAATTGGCGGCTGCTTTTAAAGTAATGAGCATCCCCTCGCTTTTTGTTTTAAAAAATGGCGCTGTTGTTGAAAATATCGTGGGAGCCGCTTCCAAAGCGAAAATCCTTTCTCTGCTGCAAAAAGCATAATTGAATGATGAAAGATGCCTGTTTTTTAATAAATGGGCATCTTTTTTTCTATTTCTCTTTTATTTATTAAACAATTGTGATATAATAAAATGAAAATGAAAGGAGGTTTTTCTTTATGGAGCAGTTCAAACTTGTTTCTGAATATAAACCAACCGGTGATCAGCCTCAGGCGATCGAAAAATTGGTTGATGGCATTAATAACGGCATGAAGGAGCAGGTTTTATTGGGTGTAACCGGTTCCGGAAAAACCTTCACAATGGCAAATGTTATCGCCAAGATAAATAAACCCACCCTGATCCTTGCGCATAATAAAACTCTTGCGGCGCAGCTTTGCAGCGAGATGCGCGAGTTTTTCCCTGAAAACGCTGTTGAATATTTTGTTAGCTACTATGATTATTACCAACCGGAAGCATATATCCCTTCATCGGATACCTATATTGAAAAAGATAGTTCCATTAACGATGAGATTGATAAATTGCGCCATAGCGCCACCTTTTCCTTGCTGGAGCGTAAAGATGTTATTGTGGTTTCTTCTGTTTCTTGTATCTATGGTTTGGGAGATCCTGATGAATATAAAAATCTTGTTTTATCATTGCGGCCGGGAATGGTTAAAGATCGAGATGAGGTAATTGAGCATCTTGTAAGCGTTCAATATGAGCGCAATGATTTTGATTTTACACGCAATAAATTCAGAGTGCGCGGAGATGTTTTGGAGGTTTTTCCTGCTGCTTCATCGGATGTTATTATCCGCATTGAATTTTTTGGTGATGAAATCGATAGGATCACAGAGATCGATAGCCTTACAGGGGAAGTTTTGCGGGAGATGAGCCATGTGGCGATTTATCCTGCATCTCATTATGTTATCGGCGAAGATAAAAGAGAGGTTGCCCTAAAAGAAATCGAACGCGAACTTGAAGAGCGAATAAAATATTTTACTGATAATGGCAAATTAATTGAGGCGCAGAGAATTGAGCAGCGCACCAAATATGATCTGGAGATGCTTCGAGAAATCGGGTTTTGCAATGGTATTGAAAATTATTCCCGCATATTGAGTGGCCGCCCTGCAGGAAGCCCGCCTGCCACTTTGCTTGATTTTTTTTGCGATGATTTTCTTTTGATTGTTGATGAATCCCATGTTACTCTTCCGCAGGTGAGAGGAATGTATGGCGGTGATCGTTCGCGTAAAGAAATGCTGGTTAATTATGGATTTCGTCTGCCTTCTGCCTTTGATAATCGCCCGTTGAATTTTTCGGAATTTACTGAGCGATTGGATAAGGTTCTTTATGTTAGCGCAACACCGGCGCCCTATGAAATTGAGCGGAGCGGGCAGGTGGCCGAGCAGGTAATTCGCCCAACCGGTTTGCTGGATCCCGAAATATCGGTTCGGCCGGTAGAGGGGCAGATGGATGATCTGCTTGAAGAGATTCATCGTTGCACAGAGCAAGGGGAGCGCGTGCTTGTTACAACGCTTACAAAGCGAATGGCGGAAGATTTGACTGATTATCTCGAAATGATGGGTGTAAAGGTAAAATACTTGCATCACGATGTTAAAACTGTTGAGAGAATGGAAATTGTTCGCCAGCTGCGATTGGGTGAATTTGATGTTTTAGTTGGTATCAATTTGCTTCGGGAAGGTCTTGATATTCCCGAAGTTTCTTTGGTTGCAATTTTAGATGCGGATAAAGAAGGGTTTTTACGCAGTGAAACTTCTTTGATTCAGACGATTGGTCGAGCTGCGAGAAATACTAAGGGAAGAGTAATCATGTATGCGGATCAGGTTACCGCCTCAATGGAGCGGGCAATCATGGAGACCGAGCGGCGCAGAACTTTGCAGAGCGCTTATAATGAGGAGCATAATATTGTTCCCAAAACGATTAAAAAAGATGTTCGAGAAGTGCTGGATATCGGCACTGTTCCTTCGCCTGCAATGCATCGAAAAATGAGAAATGCCAAAGATGAAAAGGCGGCAATGATTGCTGATCTTGAGCGCCAGATGAAAGAGGCGGCAAAATTATTGGAATTTGAATATGCAGCGATGATTCGAGATAAAATTGCTGCATTGAAGGGTGAAGAGGATGGCTAAAGAATTTATCACCATAAAAGGTGCAAGAGAGAATAATTTAAAAGGGATTGATTTAAAGATCCCAAGGGATAAGTTGGTGGTTTTTACAGGTTTATCCGGTTCCGGCAAAACCTCTTTGGCGTTCGATACTATTTACGCTGAAGGGCGGAGAAGATATGTTGAGAGCTTATCTTCTTATGCAAGAATGTTTCTGGGGCAGATGGACAAGCCGGATGTTGATGATATTTCCGGCCTTTCGCCTGCAATATCGATCGACCAGAAAACAACATCCAAGAACCCGCGTTCCACAGTCGGTACTGTTACAGAGATCTACGATTATCTTCGGCTTTTATTTGCAAGGATCGGAAAACCCCATTGCCCTGAATGCGGCCGAGAGATCACCCAACAAACAGTTGACCAAATCGTTGATAGAATTTGCACCTTTCCGGAACGCACTCGTTTTACTGTTTTGGCCCCTGTTGTACGCGGTCGTAAAGGAGAGCATCAAAAATTATTTGAGGATGCTAAACGAAGCGGTTTTGCGCGTGTTCGCGTTGATGGAAGCCTTTATGAATTGAGTGAAACAATAAAGCTTGATAAAAATATTAAGCACTCTATAGAAATCGTTGTAGATCGCATCATAATGAAAGAGGGAATTCGCCAACGCCTGACCGATTCGGTTGAAACTGCTCTTCATCAGGCCGATGGCCTTCTTTTGATTGCCCCTGAAAACGGAGAAGAACTTTTGTTTTCTCAAAATTTTGTTTGTCCGGAACATGGTTTTTCTATGGAAGAACTTTCGCCGCGCATGTTTTCTTTTAATAATCCCTTTGGCGCTTGTCCAGATTGCGATGGTTTGGGTTTTTTAATGAAGGTGGATCCGCAGCTTGTGGTTCCCAAACCGCATTTGTCCATTAATCAAGGGGCTATTCATGCAAGCGGTTGGTATCTCTCTCAGGGGGATAATATTGCAAAAATGTATTTTCGCGCCCTGGCTGAAAAATACAATTTTTCTTTGGATACCCCCTTTAATGAGCTAACTTCAAAGCAACAAAAAATTCTTTTCTATGGAAATAACGGCGAAAAACTTGATATGCAGCGGTCTTCAAGCTTTGGTTCTGTTTCCTACAGTAGCTCCTTTGAAGGCGTTGTCCCCAATTTGGAGCGCCGATTCAAAGAAACGAACAGTGAATTTATTCGTCGGGAAATTGAAATGGTTATGAGCGATTGCCCATGCCCCGGTTGCGCCGGAAAACGGTTGCGCAGAGATGTTTTGGGAGTTACGGTTGGCGATCGCAATATTACGGATGTAACCGATCTTTCGATTGATAAGGCCATCGATTTCTTTAAAACAATTGAATTATCCGAAAAGGATAAGATGATTGGTGCTCAAGTTCTTAAAGAAATTATAGAGCGATTAAACTTTTTGAAAAGCGTTGGGCTGGAATATTTGACTCTCTCGCGCAGTGCCGGAACGCTTTCAGGGGGCGAGAGTCAACGGATTCGCCTTGCAACGCAGATTGGTTCTTCCCTGATGGGAGTTCTTTATATTTTAGATGAGCCCTCTATTGGTCTTCATCAGCGCGATAATGATAAATTGATTGCCACGCTGAAGCGTCTTAGAGATCTTGGCAATACCCTTATTGTTGTTGAACATGATGAGGATACAATGCGAGAGGCAGATTTCCTGGTGGATATCGGCCCCGGAGCGGGAATTCATGGCGGCGAAGTTGTTTGCTGCGGAACTCCTCAAGAGGTTATGAAATGCGAGCAATCGTTGACCGGACAATATCTTAGCGGAAAGCGACGCATTCCTGTGCCCGATCAGCGAAGGGCGGGGAACGGAAATTTTCTTGAAGTATTTGGCGCGCGAGAAAATAATTTGAAAGAAATTGATGTAAGGATCCCGCTTGGCACCTTTACTTGCATTACCGGTGTATCCGGATCGGGCAAATCTTCTTTGATCAATTCTGTTGTTTATAAAACTTTAGCGCATGAATTGAACGGTGCAAAAGCAATGCCCGGAAAAGTGCGAGAGATTTGCGGAATGGAGCATCTCGATAAGGTGATCGATATCGATCAATCTCCGATAGGTCGTACTCCGCGCTCCAATCCCGCCACCTATACCTCGGTTTTTACTGATATCCGCGATCTATTCGCTTCCATTAACGGGGCGATGGCGAGGGGATATACTTCCAGCCGTTTTTCGTTTAATGTTCGAGGCGGAAGATGCGAAGCGTGCCAGGGCGACGGCATAGTGAAAATTGAAATGCATTTTCTTCCTGATGTTTATATTCCTTGCGATGTTTGCAAAGGAAAGCGCTATAATCGGGAAACTCTTGAGGTGAAATATAAAGATAAATCCATCTCCGATGTATTGGAAATGACTGTTGAAGAAGGGCTCGGTTTCTTTGAAAATCACCCCAAAATTCGAAGAAAACTGCAAACGCTGTATGATGTTGGATTATCCTATGTTAAAATCGGGCAGCCATCCACAACGCTTTCGGGCGGGGAAGCGCAACGGGTAAAACTTGCTACTGAACTTTCCAAAAGATCAACGGGGCAAACGATCTATATCTTAGATGAACCCACTACAGGGCTCCATTCTGCCGATGTTCAGATGCTTATTGAGGTTTTGCAACGGTTGGTAGATGCAGGCAATACTGTTGTTGTGATTGAGCATAACTTGGATATGATCAAAACTGCCGACTATATTATTGATTTGGGACCTGAAGGCGGCGATAAAGGCGGAACTGTTGTGGCAAAGGGAACTCCCGAAGAAGTTGCAAAGATCAAAGAAAGCTATACGGGCCATTATTTAAAGAAAATACTGTAAAGTTATAATACTTTACGATAAAAACACCGTGGTTATCAGATGAACCACGGTGTTTTTGTTCTTTGAAGCAATTTTTTTGCATATAAAAGATTAAAAGGGGGTGATAATGATGCCATTTAATGATCGGGAATTATTTGCAAGGCTCATTCAATGCGAAGCAGGCGGTGAGGGTGATACCGGTATGAAAGCAGTTGCATGCGTTGTTATGAACCGTGTTCAAGCGGTTGCAGGCGAATATGCCCGAACAGGGCGCGGCAGTATCAGAAACATAATTTTGCAGCAGGGGCAGTTTACTTGCGCATCGACCACTGAAGGCGGGCGGCCCAATCGGCAAAATATCTATAACATGAATCCAACAGAGGTTCACTATGAAATCGCTGATTGGGCTATTGCGGGAAATCGATTGCCGGGTCTTGGAATGTCGTTGTGGTTTTATAACCCATTTAACATTAATTGTCGAAATTTCTTTCCGTCGGAGGTTGGATTTTTGATTGGAAAATATCAAGCCCATTGTTTTTATGATCCAACTGATTTATATGAGTTTACATAATATATTTTTGAGGTGAATTTATGGCTGAAACAAATACTAATTCAAATACCTTTAATGTTGGGGATAATAATAATCTTCAATTCCAAGAATCTCCTTCTTATCCCGGTTCCTGGCAGCAAATTCTTGCTACAAATATCGGGGAGTATTGCTACATTGACTTTTTGATTGGAACTCAAAATTTGGTTCGCAGAGAAGGAATTTTATATAATGTCGGCGTTAGTTTTGTTATTCTCTATGATCCAAGAGGGCAAAGCTATGAGGTTTGCGATCTCTATTCAATAAAATTCGTTACTTTTCCTGTTCCCGGAACGATCAATGTTGCACGCGGAAATAAAAGGCGAGTATAAAAAGTGGAGCTATCATGGCTCCATTTTTTAATGCATAAAATTTATGAATAAAATATAACTTTATTCATTCATATATTGACTTTTTTATAATTTATGTTATTATTATATAATAAATTATATAGGAGTGGAAAAATATGGTTTTAAGAAGTATGACCGGCTTTGGCAGAGGCTCCGGATCCTTTGGCGGGTTAGATTTTACTGTTGATATTAAATCTGTTAATCATCGTTTTTTTGATTTTTCGGCCCGTATTTATAAAGATTATGCTTATCTGGAAGATCCGATCCGCAAAAGAATTGCGGAATCTGTTTTTCGCGGTAAGGTCGATGTTTATTTTCATGTTGAAAAAAGTGCAGAACCGATTGCTCCGATTGCGGTCGTCGATAAGGCTTTAGCCAAATCCTATCTGGACGCTGCAAAAGAGCTTGGAGAAGAGTTTGGCGTTAGTTGTGATCTCTCTGCTTCTCGAATGATCTCTTTGCCCGATGTTTTAACTTTAAAACAACCTGAAATCGATGAGAAGGAAGTTTTATCGGCTGTTCTCGGTGCGGTGGATTCTGCGCTGGAATCTTTTCTTGCAATGAGAGAAGCGGAAGGCGCAAAGCTGAAGAGGGATTTGGAATCGAATTTGGATTTTATTCTGCAGCAGGTTGAGCAGGTTGAAGAATTGGCTCCCGCATCTGTTGCCGCCTATCGTTTGCGTTTGGAAGAAAAAATTCGCGAAACCTTAAAAGAGCATTCAGTTGAGGAATCGAGAATTTTAACTGAAGTTGCAATTTTTGCAGATAAAGTTGCTGTTGATGAAGAAACGGTGCGTCTGCGCAGCCACCTTTCTCAATTTCATGATTTGCTTGATCAGGGCGGAGCGATCGGTAAAAAGCTTGATTTTTTGATTCAAGAGATGAATCGAGAGATTAATACCATTGGCTCTAAATGCAATAGTATTGAGATTACCAGAATTGTCGTTGATGTAAAATCCTGCATTGAAAAAATTCGTGAGCAGGTTCAGAATGTGGAATAAGGAGCAATTATGAAACTAATCAATATTGGATTTGGTAATATGATTAATTCCTCGCGTATCATCGCGATTGTCAGCCCTGATAGTGCCCCGATTAAGCGGATCATTATTGAGGCAAAAGAGAATAGCGTTCTGGTTGATGCCACATATGGCAGAAGAACCCGCGCTGTTATTATTACCGATAGCGATCATGTGATCCTTTCTCCGCTCCAGCCTGAAACGGTGGCCAATCGCTTGACCGATAGTTATGAGGATGAGGAGGATGAAGGCGATGAATAAAGGGCGGCTGATTATCATCTCCGGTCCGAGTGGCGCCGGAAAGGGCACAGTTCTTGCGGAATTATTTAAGGCAATACCGGATCTTAAATATTCCGTTTCAGCCACTACTCGCGCACCGCGCCCCGGCGAAAAGCATGGAGTTCAATATTTTTTTATTACAAAAGAGCAGTTTGAGGAAAAAATCAAAGCCGGAGAGATGCTTGAATATGCATCCTATTGCGATAATTATTATGGCACTCCCGTTGATTATGTTGAAGAGCAAAGAAACCTTGGTTTTGATGTTATCCTTGAAATTGAACCTTGCGGGGCATTGCAAGTGATGGGTAAATGCAAAGATGCATTATCCATTTTTATCCTTCCACCCAGCCTTGAAGAGTTGGAGCGTCGCTTGTCCGGTCGCGGCACTGAAAGTGATGAAGTGGTTGCAGAGCGCATTGCTCAAGCAAAAAACGAGCTTATGCAGAAAGAACAATATCAACATACTGTGGTTAACGATGATGTTAAGCGAGCAGTTGACGAAATAAAGAAAATTATTAAATAAACATAAAAGGAGAATTTATTATGTTGTATCCCGCAGTTGCAGAACTTGAAAAGGTAACTAAAAGCCGCTATGCATTGGTGATCACTATCGCCAAGCGCGCCAGAGAAATCTCTGAAGAAGCAGAGGCTACCGGTGCTGATCTGACTGATAAGCCTGTAAAGATGGCTATTATGGATATCTTTAACGGAAAGGTTACTGTTAAAGAAGGGGATTCTGCTGAAGAAATCGCTGTTGAGGAATAATGATTCGTGATCTGTCGGGTTGCTGTTGATCAAATTATATTTCGCATCGATCGAGACTATGATTATGAGATTCCCGCGCAGCTCAAAGATAAAGTTGCGCTCGGCGCTCGTGTCTTGGTTCCCTTTGGCCATGGCAATGTGCTTAAAAAAGCTATTGTTATTGCGCTGATCGAAGATGGTGAGGAAAAGGGCTTAAAAAGCGTGATTCGGGTATTGGATCAAAAGCCGCTTCTTTCGCCTGTGCAGCTGCGCTTGATGAGTTGGATGGCAGAGCAATTTTTTATCACTCGTTATCAGGCTGTTCGATGCATGATTCCAAGAGGAATGGACTATCGGATTGATGAGATATTTGCATTGAATCCCGATTTAAAAGAAATTCCGGAGGAATATAAAGAAATTGCCTCCTTCTTGCAGCAAACCGGAAAGGCAGTTCGCCGCAGTGATTTTCCCCAAAAACTCAAAAAGTTATGTTTGCCTGCGTTCCGCGATGGGGTTTTGATTGAAGAAATTCGCTCTATTCGGAATATTGGCGATTTGAAAGAAAAAAAGATTCGGTTGGCGGTTTCGATTGATGAGGCCGAGCTTTATCTTGCTAATTTGGAGCGTCGGTTCGAAAAGCAACGTGATCTATTAGCTGTATTTCTTGATGAGCCTGTATTATCAGCCAAAGATGCGCTTTATTATTCCGGTTGCGGCCCATCAACAGTTAAAACCTTGGCGCAAAAAGGCTTGATCGAGGTTTATCATGAATCGCGGGATCGCATTCCCTATCAGCAGATTGAGCGAATCGGGGAGCGAGAGCCTATCTTTCTTCAGGATGAGCAGAAGATGGCTTACGATGAGATTATGGCATCTTCCGATCAAAAGGGAACTCATTTGCTCTATGGTGTTACCGGTAGCGGAAAAACTCATGTTTTTATGGCGCTGATCGATGCCATGGTGGATAATGGTAAATCCGTTTTGATGCTTGTGCCCGAAATTGCCCTTACGCCTCAGATGCTTGGTCGCTTTTATAAGCGATATGGTGATTGCGTATCAGTTCTTCATAGCGGTCTTTCTCTTGGAGAAAAGGTTGATGAATGGAAAAAGATCCATGAGGGCAGAGCGCGCATTGTTGTTGGTACAAGAAGCGCCATTTTTGCACCGATGCAGGAGCTTGGATTGATCATCATGGATGAAGAGCATGAATCTGCTTATAAATCCGAGTCTACTCCGCGTTTTCATGCGCGAGATATTGGGCGTTTTCTTTCTCATCATCTTGAAATTCCGCTTCTTTTAGCCTCCGCCACCCCTTCGATGGAAACCTTTTATCGCGCTCAGCAAGGAAAAATTGCCTTGCATACTTTAACAAAGCGCTATAATAATGCGATGCTTCCTCAGGTTCGCCTCATTGATATGAAGCAGGAGACCTTGGTGCAGGGATCAAAGTTATTTAGCGATTCGTTGCTGAAAGCTTTAGAAGAAACGATTGCAGCCAAGGAGCAATCTATTTTATTTTTAAATCGGCGCGGTATGCATTCTGTTGTGGGTTGCTCTTCCTGCGGAACAGTTGTGAAATGCCCCTCCTGCGGGATTGCGCTCACTTATCATAAGCCGAATGATCGCCTGATGTGTCATTATTGCGGATATAATATCAAGCGATTTGATCGATGCCCCGATTGCGGGGGAGAGCATATTAAAATGCTTGGGCTTGGTACTCAATATGTGGAAGAGGAGCTTGGAAAACTATTCCCCGGCCTTCGCATCCTTCGCATGGATATGGATACAGTGGATTCTTATTTATCCTATGGAGAGCGATTATCGGAATTTAAAGAGGGGAAATACGATGTGATGCTCGGTACCCAAATGGTTGCAAAGGGGCTTGATTTTCCCAATGTAACCTTGGTAGGGGTGCTTCAAGCAGATATGTCGCTCTATACAGATGATTTTCGCGCAAACGAGCGAACCTTCAATCTTTTAACGCAAGTTTGCGGTCGATCCGGCCGCAGCGATAAGCCCGGCCGTGCAATTATTCAAACCTATTGTCCGGAGCATCAAGTGATCGCTTTATCGAAAGATCAGGATTATTTGGAATTTTATCGCCAAGAAATCTCTTTTAGAAACCTCTTATGTTATCCGCCTTTTTGCGATGTTTTGCTAATTTCTGCAGAAGGATTCTCTGCGGATCATGTTGCAAAGGGAATGGGGCAGTTATATCGGTATTTTCAAGAGAAAAGCCAAGGGGAGTATAAAGAGATTCCTCTTCGGCTTCTTAGCCCTGTGATTCCTCGAATAGGTATGCTTCGGGGGCGGCATCGAATGCAGATGCTGATCAAATGCAAAAATACCAAACGTTTGCGCGAGCTTGTTCGCGGCGCAATGGAAATAGAGCTTCCTTCGGGGGTTCAGGTTTCCTATAATATGAATCCTATTCAATATTTTTAAGGAGATAATGATGGCACTTAGAAATGTGGTAAAAAATGATCTGGATTTTCTTGGGAAAAAATCCAGACCGGTAACAGTTTTTGATGATAAATTAAAAGCGCTGATCGAGGATATGAAAGAAACTCTTAAGAAAGAGCAGGGGGCAGGGCTTGCCGCCCCTCAAGTCGGAATCCTTCGCCGCATTTTTATCATCGATGTAAACTGCGATGGAAAAGAATTTAAGGCTTTTATTAACCCTGAAATTATTTCTGCTACAGGGAAAAATGATAAATACTATGAGGGCTGCCTTTCTTTTCCGGGGCGTTCCTTCAGTGTTGTGCGGGCGCATAAGGTTAAAATGAAAGCGCAAGATGAGAACGGCGAGTTTTTCGAATATAGCGCTGAGGATTTTGGCGCTCGTTGCCTCCTTCATGAATTGGATCATCTTAATGGCTTAACCTTGCCGATCGTTGGGAAAGAGGTTTTTGAAAAATGATAAAGAATTTGCGTGTTCTTTTTATGGGCACTCCTGATTTTGCGGTTGCTTCTTGCAGAGCAATCAATGAATACTGCAATTTGGTCGGTGTTGTAACTCAACCGGATCGCCCGAAAGGCAGGGGAGGAAAATTGGCCGCCCCCCCAGTGAAGCTATATGCGCAGGAGCAGGGGATCCCCGTTTATCAACCCACCATTTTGAAAGATGGGGCATTTCAGGCGGTTCTTGATGAGCTAAATCCCGAATTGATTGTTGTTGCGGCGTATGGCCGCATTTTACCTGAATACATTTTGAATTTCCCGCATTATGGCTGTATCAATGTGCATGGTTCTCTTTTGCCGAAGTATCGCGGCGCTGCTCCCATTCAAAGAGCGGTGATGAACGGGGATCAAGAAACCGGTGTTACCATTATGAAAATGGCAAAGGGGATGGATACAGGGGATATGATCCTTCAAAGAGCCATGCCCATTGAAGAGTGCGATACTGCCGGAACCATTTTTGAAAAAATGGCCGAGATCGGGGCAGAAGTGTTAATAGAAGCAATTAACCAAATCGCTAGCGGAATCGCTGTTTATACACCGCAAAATGATGAACTTGCTACCCATGCTGCCATGATCGATAAATCGGAGGGGCTTTTGGATTTTTCAAAGAGCGCTTCTGTTTTGCGAGGCACTATTATGGGCATGAGCCCATCTCCCGGTGCGTTTATCGAAATTGATGGTCAGCGCCTTAAGATTTATGAGGCGTTGTTTGGAAGCAAAACCGATGCCAAGGCCGGAACTGTAACTAAAATTTCCAAAGAAGGGGTTGAAGTTGCCTGCGGCGATGGAAAATCCATTTTGCTTAAGTCGGTGCAAAAGCAGGGAAAGAATCGCACAGATGCATATTCTTATGCCTGCGGTGTCAAACTTGCAGTAGGCGACTATTTAAAATAAGGAGTTATTGATTAACGGTGTTTTATAACTACTATTTGGGATCATATATTATGATACCGCTGATTATTATGAGCTTGATTGTGCAATTTCGGCTCAATTCTACCTATTCCAAATATTCAAAGCTTGGAAATTCTCGTGGAATGACCGGTGCGCAAATGGCTGAATTAATCTTGCGGAATGCAGGGATTCATGATGTGGCAGTTGTTTGCATCAATGGCAATCTGACCGATCATTTTGATCCTGCGCAAAAGGTGGTGCGGCTTTCTAATGCGGTTTATCATGGCAGCAGTATTGCTTCTATCGGCATTGCGGCGCATGAATGCGGCCACGCCATTCAGCATCATATTGAATATTTTCCCATGAAGCTTCGCGCATCGGTAGTTGGGATTACTAATTTTAGCTCAAAAATTCTATATTTTTTGATTCTTGGAAGTATCTTTATTAATATGGGTACTCTCAATACGGTTATTTTTAATATTGCCATTATCTGCTATGCGGTGATCTTCTTTTTTCAACTTGTAACATTGCCGGTTGAATTTAATGCCTCTGCTCGCGCAATTTCTCAAGTGGAGGGATCGGGTTTTGCAAATGAGGATATTCGAGGCGTCAGAAAGGTTTTGACTGCCGCCGCCATGACCTATGTGGCCTCTGCGGTAACCGCTCTTGTGCAACTTTTGGCAATGATCAGCAGATCCAGAAGACGATGAAGGATTTAGCAAGAAATATTGCTTTAAAGCTCCTGCTTGATTTCGAGGAGCATCATACATTTTTGAACCTTGCTTTAAAAGAAGGCCTGCGATCATTGAATGATCAGCGTGATCGGCGATTTGCTACCGCATTGGTATATGGGGTTGCAGAGCGGAAGATCACCCTGGATCATTATATTTCCAAGGTATCTGAAAAGAAGATTGATTCTGTTGTTCGCTGCATTTTGCGCATGGGTATTTACCAAATGTTCTATATGCAGGTTCCGCCCTCTGCCGCTTGCAATACATCGGTGGATTTGGCGAAGCGAAATGGTCGCGGGCATAGTGCAGGATTTGTGAATGCCGTTTTAAGAAAATGCGCTGCGGAAAAAGATCGGCTTATGCTCTTGAAAAAAGCGGATTTTTCTGTTCGATATTCTATATCACCCTTTCTTGTTGACCTATTACTTGAGCAATATGGCAAGGAAACTTTTGTTGAGATGATGGAGCAAGGCTGCGGAAAAGATGAGGCAATTTATCTTTGCTGCAACACCCGAAAAATCAGTGAGGAAGAATTTTTAGCGGCATTGAAATCCGAAGGTGTTTCGCTTGAAAAAGCAGAATTGCCTCATCTATATCGATGCTTATCGGCATTCTCTATTGAGGATTCAAGTTGCTTTAAAAAAGGCTTTTTCCATGTGATTGGTTATCATTCCGCTTTAGCCGCTTCTTTGGTTCCGCCTCATTCCGAGCGGGTATTGGATCTTTGCGCTGCACCCGGCGGAAAAACCTTTATGATGGCATCGTTGATCAAGGGAAGCATAGAGGCTTTCGATCTTCATGACCATCGCGCCCTTTTACTAAAAAAAGGAGCAGAAAGATTGGGGTATAAAAATGTTTGCGCCTTGCAAATGGATTCAACGGTTTATAATCCAAAGCTGAAGGACTGCGCTGATTTTGTGCTTTGTGATGTGCCTTGCAGCGGCTTGGGAATGATGGGGAAAAAGCCTGATATTAAATATAAAGAATATGATAGCGCCTCCCTGATTGACACGCAGAAAAAAATTCTTGCTAACGGCGCAAAATATCTGAAAGCAGGGGGGAGGCTTGTATATTCCACCTGCACCATTGATCGCCGTGAAAATGAAAATCAAGTTCGGGATTTTTTAAAGAATCACCCTGATTTTACATTAGATAGAGATAATTTGATTGCCGGAGAGCAACTTTTTCTTCCGGATTTAGAGGGTGATGGCTTTTATATCGCTGTTTTAAAGAAAGGAAATCAGGTTGAAGGCAGATCTTAAATCTATGACAATGGAAGAGCTATCTTCCTACATAAAATCCTGTGGTCAGCCTGCCTTTCGCGCCAAGCAAATCTTTCGTTGGTTGCATCGCGGTGTGCGTTGCTTCGAGGAAATGACAGATCTGCCCAAAAAGTTTCAAGAAAAGCTATCGGCGGAAGCTAAAATTTCTTCCCTTAAGCTTTTTAGAAAATTTAAATCTTCTATAGATGATACTGTGAAATATCTCTTTGAGCTGGAAGATCGGCATTTGATCGAAACAGTTGCCATGAAATATAATCATGGCTATTCTGTTTGCATCTCTTCCCAGGTTGGTTGCCGAATGGGATGCGCTTTTTGCCAATCAACGAAAAACGGATTGGTGCGCTCCCTGACTGCCGGAGAGATTTTAGATCAAATCATCAGAGTTCAAGAGGATCTTGGTGCCCGAATCAGCAACATTGTGATGATGGGGATCGGGGAACCGATGGATAATTTCGATGAAGTAATCCGATTTTTAAAAAATGTTAATGATCCTGAAGGGATCAATATCGGATATCGGCATATTTCTCTTTCAACTTGCGGGCTTGTTCCGGGAATTTTGAAACTTGCTGAATATGAATTTCCTATTACTCTTTCAATTTCTCTTCATGCAACAACTGATGAAACCCGCTCATCTACCATGCCGATCAATAAAAAATATAATCTTTCAAAATTGATTGATGCATGCAGGCATTATCAGAGCATAACCGGCCGAAGAATTTCATTTGAATACGCGGTTATCGATGGTGTGAATAATAAAGCAGAAGATGCCCGCCGCCTTTCAAAGCTTTTAAAAGGAATGATGGCGCATATTAATTTAATTCCTGTAAATCCCATTGAAAACGGAATTTTTTCTCCGCCCGATCGAAGCGGAATCCTGAAATTTCAGCAGCAATTAATAGATCTTGGCCTGAATGCAACAATTCGCAGAACCCTTGGAAGCGATATTTCCGCTTCTTGCGGGCAACTCAGGCATCAACATTTGAAAAAGGAGGAAGATAGCCATGAGAATAATTGGTGATAGCCATATCGGAATGGTTCGAAAAGAAAATCAAGATGCTTTTTTGATCGATCAATTTAATTCGGAATGTGGCGTTGGGTTTGTTTGCGATGGCATGGGCGGCGCAAAGGGCGGAAGCTTTGCCAGTATGATCGCCATTCAAACTCTTCAAGAGCTTATCAAGGGAGACAGTGCTTTAAAGGAACCAAAAAATACGCTTTTATCGGCGGCAGAGGAATGCAATCGCCGCGTATATGATGAAGCCGAAAATAATCCTGCCTGCAAAGGAATGGGTACAACGCTTGTTGCTGCCATTGTAAATCATAAGGTAGTAGATATAATTAATGTAGGCGATAGTCGCGCGTATCACATTTCAAATGGCTATGTTTCGCAAATAACCAAAGATCATTCTGCGGTGCAGGAGTTGGTTGATATGGGGCATTTGACTGAAAGCCAAGCGAAAACGCATCCTAATAAAAATATTATTACTCGCGCTATCGGTATTGAAAAAGCGGTTGATATTGATCATTTTCGATTAGAAGCAGAAAAAGGAGATATCGTTATTCTATGCTCGGATGGGCTCAGCAATTTTGTTGACGATAGCGAAATTCAATTCGAAGTTTCCGGCGGATCTTTTGACGATCTTGCCAAACGGTTGATTGATTTGGCAAACAGCAGAGGCGGCGCAGATAATATTACTGTGGTTGCCATTGAAATATAAGGAGGATATGAGGATGGAAAAATATATTGGTAAAGTATTGAACGATCGCTACATGATTACCGAAGTGGTTGGTGTTGGCGGCATGGCCTATGTTTTTAAGGCTTTTGATAAAGTATGCAATCGAGTGGTTGCTGTAAAAATCCTAAAGGATGAATTTATGTCCGATGCCCAATTCCGTCGGCGTTTCACCAATGAATCCAAAGCCATTACCATGCTCTCTCATGATAATATTGTGGATGTCTATGATGTTTCCCTGGAGGGCGATGCTCTTTATATTGTTATGGAATATATCGATGGAATTACTCTGAAGGAATATATGGAAAAGAAGGGAATATTATCTCCGACCGAAGCCCTTCATTTTCTGAAGCAGATCCTTGCAGGCCTTTCTCATGCCCATGAGCGCGGTATTGTTCATCGCGATATTAAGCCCCATAATATTGTTTTACTGAAGGACGGCCGCATTAAGATTACCGATTTTGGTATTGCGCGGCTCACTAAATTTGATACACAAACAATCAGCGATATGGCAATCGGTTCGGTTCATTATATCAGCCCCGAGCAGGCCAGCGGAGACCGCACCGATGCACGAAGCGATATCTATTCTGTTGGTATTATTCTTTATGAAATGCTGACTGCCAAGCTTCCTTTTGAGGCGGATACCGCTGTTGCGGTGGCATTGATGCAAGTGCAAGCGCAGCCTGATCTGCCCAGCGAAATCAATGCCGATATTCCTCAAGGGCTTGAGGACATTACTCTTAAAGCAATTATGAAGGATCCTGCTATTCGTTACCAATCAGCCGGAGCCATTCTTGCTGATATTGCTCAATTTGAGGCGGATCCTACCATTACTTTTAATTATTTGAGTGATTCCGAAGAGGAAGTTCTTGATATTGATAATTCTCCCACCATTTCTGCAGGCTCGCTTTCAGATCTTGCTGATGGTTTTGATGAAGAGGAAGAAGCTCAAGAAGAGAATGATGAGGCAGAGGAAGAAAATAAGTTTAAATCTCTTTGGCTTCCGATTATTGCAGGAGTTGGTTCTGCGATTGTTATCATCGCATTGATTGTTTTGGGAATTGTATTCCAGAAAGAGCTTTTTGGCGGAAATAAAATTGCTTGCCCTGAAGTTTTGGGTATGACAGTTGAGGAAGCTAAAGAAGAGTATGAATTTGATTTTATTATCAGTTCTACCGTTTCCGATGAGGAGCATAAAGCCGGAACAATCATTTCGCAAGATCCTGCTGCAGGCGAAGATATTAAAAAGAAAGGCAAAATCAAGGTTGTTGTAAGCAGCGGATCGAAAGAGGAAGCGGATGAACCGATCTATATGCCGAATATTGTTGGTATGACCCGTAAGGATGCAATCGATAAATTGGATGATGCGGGAATTGCCTATCGAATTGTTAACGAAAGCAGTGAAACTGTTGAAAAGGATCTGGTAATCTCTACCGATCCCGAAGCAGAAAAAGAAGTTGAATCCGGCGATACTGTGGCAGTGCATATCAGTAGTGGCCCTGCTGAAACCGAAATGGTAGTTATGCCCGATCTTCGCGGCCTTTCCTTGGAAATTGCCAAAACAACCCTTTCTAATAATAAACTAACTGTTGGCACCGTAACCAAAGAATACAGTAAATCTGTCGACGAAGGGAAAATTATTTCTCAAAGCGTTAAAAATGGCGATTCTGTTGCAGAAGGTACTTCTGTTGACCTTGTAATCAGCTTGGGCGTTGAGCAATCGAAAGTAACAATGCCGAACCTTCTTGGCAGCTCTCTTGATGTTGCTAAAACAACCATTGAAAATAATAAGTTGAAGGTTGGCAATATCACTAAAGAATATAGTGATACTGTTGAAGCAGGAGATGTAATCTCTCAAAGCGTTGCATCGGGAAGTTCTGTTGATGAAGGAACTGCTGTTGATCTTGTGATTAGCCTTGGAAAGGATCCTGCAGGTTCCGGTGATGGCGAAACCAATACCGATCAGGGCGGAACCGATTCAAGCGGTTCCGGTGAAGGCGCCGCTAATGATGGGGGCTCCGGTGCTTCTTCTGCAAATAACTGATTGAAATTAATTATGAATGGAAAAATAATTAAACTTCTTTCCGGAGTTTATACTGTTGAAACAGTTGATGGTTTATATGAGTGCAGAGCAAAGGGGAGTTTTCGAAAAAAAGGAATTGCTCCTGTGGCCGGTGATAATGTTGAAATTCTTGCCCTTCCGGATCATTCCGGTCGGATTGAAGAAATTCTTCCGAGAAAAAATTATCTGATTCGGCCCAATGTAGCAAATGTTGATTGCATTTGCTATGTCTCTTCCTATCAGAAACCTCTTCCTTCTGCGCTAACCATCGATAAGATGCTTGTGATTGCGGCATCGCAAAATATCCAACCGATTTTAGTGTTTAATAAGGTTGATTTGTCCGAGGAAGGCGATTGCTCCATGCTTTCTGCGCTTTATCGCTCATTGGGTTTCAGCGTTTTTGATACTTCTGCCAAAGATGGCCAAGAGATCGAGGCTCTTCGAAAAGAACTTTATGGGAAAACGGTTGTTTTTGCCGGAAATACCGGTGTTGGAAAGAGCAGTCTTCTTAATGCTTTATTTCCCGCGCTTTCCTTGGAAACAGGCGAGATTTCCGATAAGCTTGGCCGCGGCCGGCATACAACGCGTCATATCGAGCTTTATCCGCAAAATGGCGGCTTGATTGGCGATACCCCCGGATTTGGGGCATTGGAGCTTGAAGGTTATGAAATTAAACGGGCCGAGCTTTATCGCTATTTCCCTGAATTTGAGCCGTTTATAGAAGAATGTCCTTATCTTGATTGCTCTCATATGAATGAGAAGGAATGCGGTGTTAAAAATGCGGTGGAAAATGGCGCGATTCATTCTTTGCGCTATGAAAGCTATCGCCAAATCTATCAATTTTTAAAAGAGGAGGAAGCTCCTTGGCAAAAGAAAATAAGCCATTAATGATCTTTCTTGCGGGGGAGATCAAAAGTGCCGAAAGAATCAAAGCAATGATTGAGAGGCGAGAATTTGATTTTTACGCCGCGGATGGGGGATACCTTTTAGCAAATCAAATGAAAATCAATCTAAAATGCATTTTAGGGGATTTTGATTCTGCCAAACGTCCATCTTTTTCGCAGGTTCTGACCTATCCTTGCGAAAAAGATGAAACAGATGCCGAGCTTGCATTAAAACACGCTTTAAATGAAGGCTATAGCGAGATTTGGATGATTGCTCCCTTTGGTGGGCGTTTGGACCATACTATAGCAAATTTAGGGCTTTTGGATTACGGACAAGCTGCAAAAATTTACTTATACGACGGAAGCAATCTTGCTTTTTTATTAAACGAGGGGATCCATTCTTTGGAAAATCGCTTTCGATACATATCATTTTTTGCATATCAACAGTCGGCGTTGGTTTCTTTAAAAGGGTTTAAATATGAACTGGAAAAATATTCTTTAGAACTTGGCGCGCCGATTGGCATCAGCAATGAACCGAAAATGAATCCTGAGGTTTGCATTCATCAAGGAAAGTTGCTTTGTATCTGCATTGAAAAGGAGACTATGGAGGAATTATGACAAGACAAAAGCAAAGAAAAGTTGCCTTTCAGTTGATTTATTCGTTGAATTATCAAGGCGTTGAACAAAAAGAAATGGTCTTGAAAGAGTTTTATGCAGGGAGAGAGGATAGCGAGCCTATTCCTTATATTGATAATACTGTTCATGGTATCTGCGATAAATGGAATGAAATTAATGGGATCATCGAGCCTGCACTTGCAAATTGGGCTATGGAGCGTGTGAGCGCTGTTTGCATGGCTATTTTGCGCCTTGCGACCTATGAGATCAGGTTCAATGATGAGATCCCTGTTCGCGTTGCCGTTAATGAAGCGATTGAACTTGCAAAAGAATTCGGTGAAGATGATGCGAGCGGGTTTGTTCACGGTGTTTTGGGCAAGATTGCAAAATAATGGAACGGGCTGCAATAACTGTTACACAACTGAATCAATATGTTAAAAGCGTTTTAGAAGCCGATCTTAATCTTAATAATATTATTGTTTGCGGAGAGATTTCCAATCTTAAAATTCATAGCAGCGGCCATATTTATATGAGCCTTAAAGATGAAGGCGGAGTGGTGAGCGCAGTAATGTTTCGCTCCAGTGCCGCAAGGCTTAAATTTCGCCCTGAAAACGGAATGAAGATTTTGGCCAAAGGAAATGTTTCTGTATTTGAAAAGAGCGGAAATTATCAGCTTTATATCAGCGCTATGAAAGAAGATGGTGTTGGTGATCTTTATGTTGCTCTTGAGCAGTTGAAAAAGCAGCTTTCTGCTGCCGGAATTTTTGATACTGCCCATAAGCTTCCGTTGCCGGCTATGCCGAGGCGCATTGGAGTGATTACCTCTTCAACCGGCGCGGCGGTTCGCGATATCATCGATATTACAGGGCGCAGATTTCCTTTAGCTGAAGTTTTGGTATATCCCGCAATCGTGCAAGGTCCTCAAGCGCCCGAATCGCTGATTTCAGGCCTGCGCTATTTTGAAGAGCGGCAGAATGTTGATGTTATTATTATCGGCCGCGGCGGTGGTTCTATCGAAGACCTTTGGGGCTTTAATAATGCTAATCTTGCATTGGAACTATATAACTGCACAATCCCTACTATTTCGGCGGTAGGGCATGAAACGGATTTTACAATTTGCGATTTCGCAGCAGATTTTCGAGCGCCAACTCCTTCTGCGGCGGCAGAGATTGCGGTGCCTGATATTCGCGAACTTGTTAAAAAAATTAATGATAGCGAAAATCGTATGAACTATGCATTGAGGGCAAAGATGAAGCAGTGCAAGGATCTTTTTGAGCGCTATGCAGGGGCGAAAGTTCTTCGCGATGCAAAGGCTTTTACCGATAGACCTTATATGCTTTTGGATCAATATATTTTGCAGATGAAAAGCGGTATATCTAAAGCGTTGCAAGGGCAGGGATCAATTCTTGCTGCCAATATGGCTAAGCTTGATGCTTTGAGCCCTTTAAAGGTTTTGGGGCGCGGTTTTTCCATTGCTTCAGATTCTGAAGGAAAAATCATAAAAAGTGTTAACGATATTAAAAAAGATTCTTCAATGCATTTGAGAATGAAAGACGGAAGGCTTCAGTGCAAAGTAGAAATGATTGAAAAATGGTGATGATTATGGAAAAAGAAATGAAATTTGAGGAAGCAATGGCGCGGCTTTCAAAGGTTGTGCAGACGATTGAGAGCGGGGAAGCAACTTTGGATGAATCCATCGCTTTATTTGAAGAAGGCATGAAACTCAGCAAATACTGTGCTGATATTTTGGAAAAAGCAGAGCAGAAGGTTCAATTCCTGCAAGAAGAGGCCAAAAATGAGCAAAATGCAGATGAATGAAGAATATCTGGCTTATAAAGCAAGGCTGGATTTTCTTTTAAATGAAGCGATCTCAAAAGAGCAAAAGGATGAAAATCCTCTTTATGAGGCCATGGACTATGGGCTTTCAACGCCCGGAAAACGTATTAGAGGTGCTCTTCTTTTGGCTTTTTGTGAGCGCCTTTCTGTTCCTAAAGAAGAAGCAGAGCCTTTTGCTGTTGCCCTTGAGATGATTCATGCCTATTCCTTGGTTCATGATGATATGCCGGAAATGGATAACGATAGTTATCGGCGAGGAATGCCCACTTGCCATAAAAAGTTTGGTTCCGCTTTTGCTCTTTTGGCCGGAGACGGCATTTTAAATTATGCAATGGAATATCTTCTTGCTCATAGAGCAATTTATAAGGCTGAGCTCTTTATGAATGCATTGGAAGCTCTTTTTGAGGCTTCCGGTTGCAAGGGAATGCTTGGCGGGCAAGCCGAAGATAAAATCGGCGAAGAAAAGGAATTAAATCTTTCGGAGCTGCTTTCCCTTCATCGGCATAAAACAGGAGCTCTTTTAGAGGCTCCTGCAAAAATCGCATTGGCGCTGGCAAACTGCCCAAAGAACGATTTTCTTATTTATTGCCGCCATTTGGGCCTTGCATTCCAAATTAAGGATGATCTTTTGGATGTGGAAGGCGTTGCCGAAGAACTTGGGAAAGAAACAGGAAAAGACGAAATGGAGCAAAAATCAACATTTGTTTCTCTTTTAGGTGTTGATGGAGCTCGTTCCTATTTAAATGATGAAATTGATGCGGCTTTGGCAGTAGCGGGGGAGGATTTGCTTCTTTGCTGGCTGGCAAGCTATACTGCCAACCGCAATAAATAAAAGCGAAAGGGGATACTGCAATGCCGGCAGAAGGAATCCTTTATCAAATTAAAAATCCTGCAGATATCAAGGGTTTATCCTATCAAGAGATTATTCTGCTGGGCGAAGAAATCAGAGGGTGTTTGATCGAAAAAGTTTCCCATAACGGTGGTCATCTCGCGAGTAATTTAGGCGTTGTTGAGCTTACTATGGCGCTTCATCGGGTATTTGATTCCCCGAAGGATCAATTTATTTTTGATGTTGGCCATCAATGCTATGTTCATAAATTGCTGACCGGTCGCCTTAAGAAGTTTGATTCCTTGCGTAAAGAGGATGGATTATCGGGATTCCCGAATCCCCAAGAAAGCGTTCATGATATTCTCAAAACCGGCCATAGCTCAACTGCGATTTCTTCTGCGGTCGGTTTGCTGAAGGCTTTTCAGCTTAAGGGCGAAAATGATCGATATGTTATCGCGGTTGTTGGCGATGGTGCCATGACCGGCGGCCTTTCTTATGAAGGATTGAATAATGGCGGCCGCATGAAAGGGAATCTTATTGTTGTTCTCAATGATAATGATATGAGCATTTCGGCGAATGTTGGTTCTTTTGCAACCAATCTTTCGAAGATTCGCTCCAGAAGATGGTATTTTAAATTTAAAGATCGCCTAACTGCTATAACCTTAAAAACCCCTTTGATTGGCAAACTTTTTTATCGAATTTTTCAAAAGATCAAGCAGGGATTGAAATCAATTTTTTATCAAGGAAATATATTCGAAGATCTCGGCTTCTATTATCTTGGCCCTGTTGATGGCCATGATCAGCAGCAACTTGAGCGAGTTTTGAAACGCGCCAAAGAGTTGAAAAAGCCTTGCTTGATTCATACCAAAACAATTAAAGGAAAGGGCTATTCCTATGCAGAAAATCAACCAGTCGATTTTCATGGTATTGGTTCCTTTGTTGTTGAAACCGGTGAGCATGGCAATAAACCAAAGCCTGATTTTTCCGATGTTTTTGGTGATGAACTTTGCCTATTGGCGAAAAATGATTCAAAAATCTGCGCAATAACAGCGGCCATGAGTTCCGGTTGCGGATTAACCCGGTTTGCCGAAACTTATCCCGAAAGATTTTTCGATGTTGGGATTGCGGAGCAGCATGCGCTGACCTTTGCAGGAGGCCTTGCAAAAAATGGTATGAAACCTGTTTTTGCTGTATATTCTTCCTTTTTGCAAAGAGGTTTTGATCAGGTGATTCATGATTTGGCGCTGCAAGGCGTTGCGATCACGATTGGGATTGATCGCGCAGGCATTGTTGGCGAAGATGGGGAAACGCATCAGGGCCTTTTCGATATTCCGATGCTTCTGCCCATTCCGAATATCTCCATTTATTCTCCTACTTCTTATCTTGAACTTCGCCAAATGCTTTATTCTCGCGTTACGAATGGGGAAGGGATTTCTGCTATTCGCTATCCCCGCGGGTTTGAGCCTGATATGGTGCTTCCGTTCAATGATAAAGAAGCCGATTTCGAATGGATTGGCGAAGCCGAGGATTTTTGTGTTGTTTCTTATGGCAGGCAGGTTGTTTCTTGCCTTAAGGGAATTCGCAAGGCGAATATTAATGTTTCCTTTTTGAAATTAAATCGCATTTTCCCCATCGAGGATCAGGTTATTGAGCGTTTAATGTCCTTTAAAAAAGTTTTGTTCTTTGAAGAGTGCTATGGTCGCGGCGGGATTGGGAATTATCTTGGCAACGAGCTGATGAATCGCGGCTATCAAGGAACTTATCGGAATTATGGCATCGAGAATTGCTTCTTAAAGGCCGGTAAAGCAGATGATCTGTTGATTGAATGCGGTTTAGATGGCGCAAGTGTTGCCGCTCGCATTATGGAGTTGGGGGCCTTTTAAATGAGATTTGACCAATATTTGGTGCTTAATAATTATTTTGAAAGTCGAAATAAGGCGTCTGCAGCCATTCGAAACGGAGAATTCTCTGTTTGCGGTAAGGTGATTTTAAAACCTTCCTATTTAATTAATGAAGAAGATCTTGTGGAACGGGTTAAAATGAGTTATTCTTATGTGGCGCGCTCTGCAAAAAAACTTCTTCATGGGTATTCTGTATTTAAACCAAATTGGGAAGGTCTTATTGCCGCCGATTTCGGGGCCTCAACCGGTGGATTTTGCCAAGTCTTGCTGGAAAATGGTGTTAAGAGAGTTTACGCTATTGATATCGGCACTGCGCAGTTGCATCCATCGCTTCTTAACGATGATCGAATTATCAATCGCGAGCATACCAACGCCCGATATCTTCAAGCGCAGGATTTTCCGGAACCGATCCATGCGATTACTGCAGATCTATCTTTTATTTCTATCAAGGCGGTCCTTCCTGCAATATGCAATACATTAGCGGAGCTTGGCGAAGCAATTCTTTTAGTGAAGCCCCAATTTGAAGCGGGAAAAGGCGCTTTGAATAAAAGCGGTGTGGTAACAGATCTGAAAATTCATCGTCAGGTTTTAAAAGATGTGGCTTTATATGCCGAAAGCCTCGGTTTGGCTGTAAAGGGAATTTCCTTTAGTGGCCTTGCGGGCGAAAGCGGTAACCGAGAATATTTGCTTTTTATAAAAAAAGGTGGCCAAGGAATGGCTGATATTTCATCCGCGGTTGAAATAGCGGTGCAAACGGAGGAATAGTATGAAGAAAATTGGTATTATCGTAAACCCTGAAAGAGATGCGGGGCTGATATACCTGAAAAAGATTACCTCGCTTCTTGAAAAAGAGGGATATACATATTGCGTATCATGCTGCGATTATCCTTGCAAAGTTCAATTTGATTTTTGCTCGGCGGAAGATTGCTTCAAATCCGCTGAACTTGTGCTCACTCTTGGTGGTGATGGCACTCTTTTGCGTGTTGCTTCTTATGCAAATCACTATCAAATTCCGCTTTTGGGGATTAATTTAGGGCATCTTGGCTTTTTGGCAGAACTTGAGAAAGACGAAATTGAAGAGTTGCCTCGCATATTAAGAAATGGTTTTGAATGCACCGAGCGCATGATGCTTAATGTTAATGTTATTCGCGATGGAAAGAGTATTGCAGAGGCTATTGTTCTAAATGATGCTGTGATTCGCAGCCGTAGCGGAAAACCCGCTCAAATCGAAGTTTCCGATCAGGAAGGGGAATTGATCGATTATTTTTGTGATGGATTTATTATTGCAACGCCTACCGGTTCAACAGCTTATTCTTTAAGCGCAGGAGGGCCGATTCTTGAGCCTCGTTCTTCCAGCATTGTTTTAACCCCGATTTGTCCCCATACTTTAAATGCCCGCTCTTTGGTATTCGGATCAGAGCACGATTTGCTCTATACAAAAGTTGCGAATGCAGATAAAATTCAAGCGGTTTTGGAATGCGATGGTTCTGAATTAACTCCGATTTTCGCGGGCGATTTAGTTTGCGTCAACCGCCATCACGCAATGCTGAAATTGGTTAAGCTTCATAACAAGAGTTTCTATAAAGTATTAAATGAAAAAATCAGCCGGAGGATGACATGAAGAATTTAAGACAAGAAGCAATCTTAAAAATTATCGATACCCAGTCGGTATTCACTCAAGAAATGCTGGTTGAATTGCTTCAAAAGCAAGGGTGGAATGTTACTCAAGCAACGGTTTCAAGAGATATTAAAGCCCTTGGGCTTCGCAAAGCTTCTGATGGAAAAGGCGCCCGCTATGTTAAACCGAATGGGGGGAGTGCGCCTCAACCGATTGCCTCCCAAGCGAATACAATTTTAAGCAATGGTATCATTGAAGTGCAAAATGCGCAGAATTTTGTTATTGTGAAATGCTATGCCGGAATGGCCGGCGCTGTTTGCGCTGCAATCGATAATTTGCATTTTCCGGGTGTTGCAGGATCTATTGCCGGTGATGATACGATTTTTATCTGCACCTTTGATAATGATTTTGCCATCAAGGTGAAGGATCAGATTCAAGCGATCAAGGAGTAAGCTATGTTAGATGCGCTGCATATTGAAAATATTGCAATCATTGATTGCCTTGATATTGATTTCAATAAGGGCTTTACCGTCTTTACCGGCGAAACCGGCGCGGGAAAGAGTATCATCATCGATTCTATTTTGCTTCTTTTGGGGAATAAAGCATCGAAAGATCTTATTCGCACCGGAACTGATCAGGGGATTGTGAGCGCGTGCTTCAGCAAGCTTTCTGAAGAGGCAATCAACCTTCTTGCAGAAAATGGATTAGGGCCTGATGAAGAAGGGAACCTTGCTGTATATCGCAAAATCGGTCGAGACGGTAAGAATAATTCGCGTATTAATGGTGTTAGCGTAAGCGTTGCTTTTTTGAAAGAGCTTGGCAAGCATTTGATTAATGTTCATGGTCAGCATGATGGTGTATTATTGCTTGAAAGCAAGCGCCACCTCTCTTATCTTGATGAATTCGGCCAACTGGAAAGGGAAAGGAATAATTATTTTTCTCTCTACCAACTGGTTAAAGATAAAAGAGATCGTTTGGCTGAGCTTCGCGCCATGGAAGAGAAAAAAGATGCAAGGATCGCCTTTTTGAAGGCGGCTCTTGAAAAGCTTGAAGGCTGCGATCTGAAGCTCGGAGAGCATGAAGAACTTCTTTTGCGCCGCAAAAATATGATGCAGAATGAAGAGATTATCGAAGGGTTAAATATCGCTTCGGTTGCTCTTTATGACGGAGAAGAAAATGCATCAAGATTTGCTCAAATTGCGGCAGATGCAATGGCTGCTATTGAAAAATCTTTTCCGGGAAGCGAAGAACTTTATAAAAGGGTGAATCAGGTTGCGGCTGAACTTAATGATCTTGGAGCAGAAATCGGCAAATGTTTTAATGATTATGCTTCCGAGCGCATGGATCCCGAAATTATCGAAAAGCGCCTTGATGAATTGGAGGCGATCAAGAAAGAGTTCGGCCCATCTGATCAAGATGTTTTAGCCAAAACCGAGGAATATCGAAAGGAACTTGACGATTTGGATCAAAGCGGCAAATTAGTCGCTGATGCCGAGGAAGAGTTCATTAAGGCTCGTTTAAAGCTCGAAAAGGCTGCCGATCTTCTTTCCAAAAAGCGCAAGGAAAAAGCAAAGGAATTGGAAGAGCGCCTTTTGAGGGAACTTTCTTATTTGGATATGCCCGGTGTTCGATTTGCAATCCATGTGGATCAGCGTATAAATGAGCGTGGTGGTTTGCGGTATCGAGCGGATGGAAAAGACGATGTGGCCTTTTATCTTTCCTCCAATGCAGGAGAGGAACTCAAGCCTCTTTCGAAAATTGCTTCCGGCGGCGAATTGTCCCGTATTATGCTTTCTTTGAAGACGGTTTTAAATCAAGGCTTTGATACTGTGATTTATGATGAAATTGATACCGGTGTTTCCGGTGCAACCGCTGAAAAGATAGGGAAGAAGCTCAAAGCGGGAGCGGGAGATCAGCAGGTCTTTTGCATTACTCACCTTGCTCAGATCGCTGCCCGCGGAGATCATCATATGAAGGTTGCAAAAAGCATAAGCAATGGCCGCATTTCTTCTTCTGTTATTGCGCTGAATCATGAGGAACGGATAAGAGAAGTTGCTCGCATTATGGGTGGCGAAGAGCTATCAGAAACCCTTCTGCAAAGCGCAAAAGAAATTATCGAAAATAGTAAAAATAATGATTGACATATAAAAATTATTATGTTATAATCTCCTGTAGCCGCATATGCCAGGTTGAAAGGGAAACCTGCCTGTCGTAGCGAGTTTTCTTAAAGAAAGTGAGGTGTGCTTTGTAATGTACGCAATTTTTGAAACCGGCGGTAAGCAATACAAAGTGCAGGAGGGCGATACTCTTTTCATCGAAAAGCTGAATGCAGAAGACGAAAGTGTCGTAACCTTCGACAAGGTTGTAAGTGTTGGTGAGGGCAAAAAGCTGAAGATTGGTAAGCCTTATGTTAAGGGCGCTACCGTTGAGGCTACCGTTATTAAGAGCGGTAAGGAAAAGAAAATCATCGTTTATAAGATGAAGCCCAAGAAGAATTATCGCAGAAAACAGGGTCATAGACAGCCCTATACCAAGATTCAGATTTCTTCCATCAATCCTACTGCTGCTAAGGAAGAAGCAAAAGAAGAAGCATAAATGACAACGCTTCGAATCTATCGGAAAGGCTCAATCTATATCGGTTTTGAATGCAGTGGCCATAGCGGTTATGCGGAAGCCGGAAGCGATATTGTATGCGCAGCGATTTCAACTGCAGTTCAATATTGCATTCAATGCGGCGAAAGCATCGATCAGGCGTCTCTTTCAGTTGTAACCGATGAAGATCAGGCTTTAATTCGATGTATCAGCAAAAAGCAAGATCTTGGCTTTTCAAAGCATATCGAGATTTTGAAGGTGCTGTGTGAAAGCATTGCAGAGCAATATGCAATGTATTTTAACCTTGAAATTATGGAGGTGTAACGAATGGTACTCAATATTCAGTTTTTCGCTCATAAAAAGGGTATGGGTTCTACCAAGAACGGTCGTGATTCCGAGTCCAAGCGTCTTGGTGTGAAGAAGGCAGACGGTCAAGCTGTTTTGGCCGGCAATGTATTGGTTACCCAGCGCGGAACTAAGATCCATCCCGGCAACAATGTCGGCCGTGGTTCTGACGATACTCTCTTTGCTCTTATCGATGGCAAAGTGAAGTTTGAGCGCGTGGGCCGCGACAGAAAGAAAGTTTCTGTTTACGCTGCTGAGTAAGAACTAAAATCCCGGATCTTCATCCGGGATTTTTTTATGCAAGGGAAGGAGGCCGATCATAATGTTTGTTGATGTGGCTAAAATTTGGATTAAGGCCGGCAAGGGCGGCGATGGTGCTGTTGCATTTCATAGAGAAAAATATGTTAATGCCGGCGGTCCTGATGGCGGAGATGGCGGCAAAGGCGGAAATGTTGTATTTATTGCCGATCGCAATTTAAATACCCTGATGGATTTTCGCTATAAGCGCAAGTATGTTGCTGAAAACGGAAAAAACGGCGGGACAAATAAGTGCACAGGTGCAGGAGCCCCCGATTTGATTATCAAAGTTCCTTTCGGCACCTTGATAAAAGATGCTGAAACCGGCCTTTTGATGAAAGATCTTTCCGATGATCAGCCTTTTATTGCTGCCCATGGCGGCAGAGGCGGCTGGGGTAATCAGCATTTTGCCACTTCTACGCGGCAAATCCCGAGATTTTCAAAGCCCGGTCAGCCCGGTGAGGAATTCCAAATTCAGCTGGAGTTAAAGCTGATTGCAGATGTTGGCTTGGTGGGTTATCCTAATGTTGGAAAGTCTACTTTTCTTTCGGTGGTTTCCTCTGCAAGACCAAAGATTGCCAATTATCACTTTACGACGATGACACCGAATCTTGGCGTTGTTGATCATTATGGTAATGGATATGTTATCGCTGATATCCCCGGTATTATTGAGGGAGCAGCGGAAGGCGCAGGCCTTGGAACTGCATTTTTGCGCCATGTTGAGCGATGCAGAATGCTGCTTCATCTTGTGGATGTGGCCGGTGTTGAGGGGCGCGATCCCATTGAGGATTTTGAAACAATTAATCAGGAATTAAAGAGTTATTCGCCTCAACTTTCTTCCTTACCGCAGATTGTTGTTGCCAATAAATGCGATGCTATTTTTGATGAGGAAGCCAAAGCGCGTTTTGTTGCGCATGTTGAAAAGCAAGGGTATCCTGTCTTTTGCATTTCTGCGGCAACCAAAGATGGTTTAGAGCCTCTTTTGGCTCATTGCGGGGAATTGCTGGATACTTTGCCAAAAACTAAAGTTTTTGAGGCAGAATATGTCAAACCGGTTGAAATCGATGTAAAGGATAAAACCTTCACAATCGAAAAGGTCGATGGAGTCTATGTTGTTTCGGCAGATTGGCTCTCCAAGATTCTTGAAACAGTTCATTTTGACGATTATGAATCTCTGAACTTCTTCCAAAGAGTATTGCAAAGCAATGGAATCATTAAAAAATTAGAAGAAATGGGTGTTCAAGAGGGCGATCCGGTTCGAATTGATGATTTTGAATTCGACTATGTTCGTTAATAGTTAGGGTGACAGGACTCGAACCTGTCACGGTTTTTCACGATGCCTTTTCCCGCCTTGCTTGTGTTCATTTTTGTAAGGCGCCAGCCTTACTGCAAATATCACACTTCACCTTTCAGAAAAAGGCAAGCGTGATAAACTCTTCGACCTGACAGATCAAG
>JAZPYP010000046.1:0-29190 GCA_045544255.1 Eubacteriales bacterium
GGCTGCAAAAAATTCGAATGAATTTTTTGCAGCCCCCTTTCCTTAATTTTCAATTTTCCACTTTCCCTTTTCAATTAAAAAAGCCTTCCCGATGGGGCGCTCTCCCCAAGGAAGGCTTTTTCTTTATTCCACAGAGAAAATATAATGATAAACCGGTTGGCCGCCCGCCAAGCAGATCACCTCTGCATCAGGCACCATGCCTTGAATCTGCTCCTGAACCTTCATGGCATCTTCTTCCGATACATCTTCGCCATAGTAGATATTGATATAAGAACCGCCCTCTTTGGTCAGCTCCTCAAAAAGCTTTCCGACCACAGTTGCCATATCGTCTTCCACAAAGGTAACCTTGGTTTCCATCAGGCCCAGCAACTGGCCCTCTTTAATCTCTTGATCATCATAAACAGAATCTCTTGCCGCATAGGTAACCTGCGCGGTTTTCACCATTTCGATCTGCCCCATCATGGAAGCCTCAATATCGGCAAGCTCCATGCTCTCATCAAAGCCCAGCATGGCGCTGATGCCTTGGGGCACGGTTTTGGTGGGGATCACAACAACCTGCTTGGCTGTGGAAAGCTCTTTGGCCTGCTCTGCCGCCATGATGATATTTTTATTATTGGGGAGCACAAATACGATCTCGCTGGGAGTGGCATTTACTGCCGCCAGAATATCTGCAGTAGAGGGGTTCATGGTCTGCCCGCCTTCCACAACGGTATCAACCCCTAATTCGCGGCAAAGATCCGCAAGGCCTGCGCCTGCCACCACCGAAACAAAGCCATATTTCTTATCGTTGGAAGCGATCGCGGGAGCTGCGGCGGCTTCTTCCTTCTGCCGCGCGCGGAACTCTTCCTTCATATTATCGATCTTCAGATTAACCAGCATACCATAGCGGATCGCCTCTTCAATGGCCCTACCGGGATGATTGGTATGCACATGAACCTTAATAATATCATTATCGGGAACGCAAACAACGCTATCACCGATGGATTCCAGATAGCTTCTCAGCTCGGCGGGATCATGCTTCTTGGCGGTTTCATCAACGGTAACGATATATTCGGTGCAGTAAGCAAACTTAATATCTTCTTCCCGCAGAGCAACCTCGTCAACAATGGTATCCTCTACCTGCTCTTCTACCTCTGCAGGCTGAATGGGAACTCCTCTCAAAGCGGAGAGCGCACCCTCCATTACCACTGCAAAGCCCTTGCCGCCGGCATCCACAACGCCTGCCTGCTTGAGCTGAGGCAGCATTTCGGGAGTTTCATCCAAAACCTTATTGGCTTCCTCCACAAAGAAATCCAAAGCCCCCACCGCGGAAACCTCCCGCTCGGTATAGGCCAGAAGGCGCTCGGTTGCTACTCTCGAAACAGTCAGCACAGTGCCTTCAGTGGGCTTCATCACCGCGCGATAAGCGGCCTTCACACCCATATCCAAAGCTTCGGCAAATTCTCTTGCATTGGCGGTTTCCTTGCCCTTGAGGCCCTTGGAAATACCGCGGAAAAGCAGCGAAAGAATAACGCCGCTGTTTCCTCTTGCGCCCTTCAGCATGGCGCCTGCCGCTTTATCGCTGGCTTCCCCGATGGTGCAGCTATCGGCAAGAGCCTTCAGCTCGCGGGAGGCGGCAGAAATAGTCAGCGACATATTGGTGCCGGTATCGCCATCGGGCACGGGGAATACATTCAAAGCGTTGATCGCCGCTTTTTGATTGGTGATATTATTGCATCCCGATATCACCATTTCACAATATTGCTTACCGGTAATCATCTTGATGCTCCCCTCAATTCACTTTCATTCCGTCGATACAAATGTTGACCTTCTTCACCGCAAAACCGGTCATCTGCTCCACATTGTATTTCACTTCTTTGGAGATACTTCTGGTAACTGCGGGCAGATTTACCCCATAAAGAACCACAATATGCATCTCCACTTCGATTCCGTCTTCCACCTGAATGATCTTAACGCCTTTTTCATAATGATCCTTCTTCAAAAGGGCCACAATGCCATCGCTTGCGGATTTGGCAGCCATTCCCACCACTCCATAGCAACCATTGGCCACATGGCCGACAATATTGGCAAAAACAGTTTCGGTTATATTGATATCTCCGTTATGATTATTAATGGTCATAGCGAAACATCCTCCTTCACATAGTTAATTCTATTTTACATTAAAAAGGCAAAAAATACAATAGTTTTTTCTCATTTGGCCCATGAAACATTTTTAATTGAAAGAAAATATGTCCGAAAGCCTTGGCTTTCGGGCATATTTTTCTTTTAATCCCTGCAAGTAAAATAAAGGATCTGCCGCTCCTTCGCGGCTGCTTTCAGCATCTTTTGCGCTTGATCCAGCCGCTCGGCATCTAAATTCACAAAAGGATCATCCAGCATCAGCGGCAAAGGGATCTCGCTGATCAGCCGCCCCACTGCCAGTCGAAAGGCGAAATAAACAGCATCCTTTGTGCCCTTCGAGAAATGGCCGATGGGATAGGCGCCGGCGGCGGTCTCCAAGCGAATATTATATTGATCGTCCATCTGCACCGCCTGATAGGCGCCATCGGTGAGCAAGGATAATGCCTCCCCTGCATCTTTGCAAAGGCGGGGCGCAAAATGGCGGGCCATATCCTCGTTGGCCTCCTCCATCCAGCGCAGGGAGCATTGGGCGGCCGCAAGGGCTCTCTTCCATTCCTGCTCCTGCTCCCGCGCCTGCTGCAGCTCTGCCCGCAATCCTTCTGCCTTCTTCCAAAGGGCAGAAAGAGCATGAACCTCTTTGCCGGATAAGGCTTCCATAAGCGCGGAAAGGGCCGATAATGCCTTCTGCTTTTCGGCAAAGACCTGCTCATAGGGCTCCCCTTCGGGATCGCCCCCTGCAGCCTCCTCTTGCCATTGGGCAAGGCTGCGCCCCTTCAATAATTCTTCCTGCTGCTGCAAAGTATTTTCAGCGGTCTGCCGATGAACAGCGCGGTCAAACTGCTCCTGCTTTAATTCTTCCATAGAAAGGAGGCGGGTGATCAGCGTCAGCCTTTGCAGGTTTTCCCGCTCCTGCGCGGTATCCCGCTCCAGCGCGGTTTGCTGCTCCTTTGCTTCAAGAAGCGCCTGCTCCAGCGCCGCCACCTGCTCCTTGGCCCCAAGATAATGCTCCCAGCGCTCCCGCAACCCTTTCAGGTCCGCGGCGCCGCAATGGCGGCAGAATTGCCCTTTGGCGAAAGGCTCCCGCAGGCAGAGAAAAATTCCGCCCAAAAGCAGAAGCGCCCCCAAGATCCAAAGGCCCTTTATAAGAAGGGTTCCCAAAGCGGCGGCAATTCCCAAAACCAAAAGAAGGATTCCAAAGATCAATCCGCCGGCTCTGCCCTGCTCAAATTTCAAAAGCCGCTCGCCGGTATCGGCCGGCAGATAAAAGCCTTCCATTCGCTGACGGGCGCTTTGGTGCTCCCGCTCCAGATAGGCAATCTGCTCCTTTTGCGCTTTCAGCCCTTCTTCCGCTTTTTCCAGCTTTAAAAAGGCTTGCTCCTGCTCCGAAAGAGCAGCATCCTCCGCCTCCGACCGCGGCTTGGCGGAAGAAGCGCTTTCTAATTTAAGAAAAGAGGCTACCCGCCGCGCCGCATCATTCTTTTTTGCCTGCAGCAGCCGCTCTTCCAATCGGGAAAGCTGCTCTTCCAGCGCAGCCTTTTTTTGCTCCAAGGCTTCATATTCCTGCTTTTGAGCGATCTGCGCCTCAATCTCTCGCTCCAGCTCCCCAAGGGCTTCCGCTTTATTTAAAATGGCTGCCTGCAGATCGAGAAGAGGGCCTTGGGCACGGGTGCGGTAGCGATAGCGATTATGCTCTTTGGTAAGATATTCTATGGCATCCTGATAAGAGGCGTTTTCATCACCGGTGGCTGCCAAATTCTTCAGGGCGGTATCCAATCCGTCGGTGCGGTCGAAGAAAAGCTCCCCCTGCCGCACAAAGAAGGTGCGCAAAAAGGTTTCTCCATCCAGCCCAAGAAGCTTCGGGCCGGGCTTCTCCCGCGCCGCCAAAATAAGCTCCCTGCCGGAAGAAAGCTCCATCACCTGCTGCCGCTCGGCACCCTTTTGCGGGTGATGGCGAAAAATCTGCCATTCTTCCTCTCCGAGGGAAAGGGTTATGCTCCCCGAAAGGGGCGCTCCGTCCCAAGGAAAATAAGATTTCATCCATTTGCTGTCGTAGCCATAGAGGATAAAATAAATAAAGGTCATCAAGGTAGTTTTGCCAAATTCATTGGGCCGGCAAAAATGATTCAGGCCGGCAGAGGGCTCCAATGTAAGATCCTTGAGTTTGCCAAAGCTTTCCACTCGAATTCGCTTCAAAATCATCGTTTGCCCTCCTTCAATGCCGCAAGGCCCAACCGAAGGGCCTCCTCCAAAAGGGGGCGCTCCTCTTCCGATGCCTTTTCGATCTCGGCCATGGCGCGGCGGGTAAAGGCCCCTTGCAGGGTATTTTGCTTCATCAATAATTCAATGGAGGCGGCAGAGGCCTCGGTATGGTCCTTAACCGCCCGCCCATATTTGGCGGAATAATGGCGCTTCGCCGCTTCCGCCCCTTCCAAGGGCGCTCCGACCAGAATCAACCGCGCCTCAATATCAGCGGCAATCTCCAAAGCCTCCATGCGGCCAAGGGCCTCCTCTTCATTGCAGTCGGTTATATCCACTTCATATTCCATATAGGTTTTCTCTGCGATCTTTAAAGGCTGAAGCTGCGCGCCAAAGGCGCCTACCTCTGCAACCCAAATAAACCGCTCACCGGTTTCATCCCAGCCCCGCCCTTCGGGAATGCCGGGCAAAAGGATGCGGCAACCGCCCACTACCTTTTGCTCCCATTTATGCACATGGCCGAGCACCGCCAGCGAAAACCCGCTTTCGGCAAGGGCGGCGGTGCTGATGGGGAAATAAGCCTCATCGCTGCCATCGGGCTGGCCATGGGCCAGAAAAATTTTCATGGTGCCTTCCTCCGCCGCCAAAGGCCGCGAAAAGCAGCGCTCCTTCCCGCCTCTTGCATCGGAAAGGCCGTAAACCACCACTCCCTCGCCGAGAGAGACCGCCGAAATTGCTTCTCCGAAAAGGGTAACATTTTGGGGCAGATCCCGATAGCACGGGGTTAGATCCAAGGGATCATGATTGCCCGCCACCATCAGGATCGGAAGATCAGCCGCCCCCAAAAGGGCAAGGGCGCCCCGCGCCACCTCTTCTTCGGGAAAGGGGGAATCAAAAAGGTCGCCGCCGATCAAAAGAGCCTTGCACTCTTCTTTTTTTGCGGCCTCAAGGATCCGCTGAAGAAGAGAAAGCTCCTCTTTCTTTTTAATATGGAGATCTGCGCAAAGCAGAAGTTTCATTCGTTCATCACCTCGATTTTTATTTTACCGCCTTGAGAAGAAAAAGTCAATTCATCTTGACTTCATTGGATAAAATCTATATAATAATAAAATGAATTAAAATGCAATGAAACTTTGGAGGAAGAATTGTGGATAATAAAAAGATGGTAAAAGAGATCACATCCATGGATGTGGACTTTGCCCAATGGTATACCGATATCGTTAAGAAAGCGGATCTTGCCGCCTATTCCAATGTGAAGGGCTTTATGATCATTCGCCCCTATGGCTATGCGATGTGGGAGCTGATGCAGAGCGCTCTTGATAAAATGTTTAAGGAGCTGGGCCATGAAAATATCTGCATGCCCATGCTGATTCCCGAAAGCCTTTTGAATATTGAAAAGGACCATGTGGAGGGCTTTGCCCCCGAAGCCGCCTGGGTAACCTTCGGCGGCAGCGAAAAGCTGGAGGAGCGCTATTGCATTCGCCCCACCTCTGAAACCCTTTTCTGCGATCATTTTAAGGATATTGTTCATTCCTGGAGAGATCTGCCCCTGCTTTATAACCAATGGGTATCGGTTGTGCGCTGGGAGAAGACCACTCGCCCCTTCCTTCGCACCCGCGAATTCCTTTGGCAAGAGGGGCATACCCTTCATGCCACCAGAGAGGAAGCCGAGACCGAAACCCTGAATATGCTGGATGTTTACGCCCGTTTCTGCAGAGAATATCTGGCGATCCCTGTTGTGGAAGGCCGCAAGACCGATAAGGAAAAATTTGCAGGCGCCGAGGCCACCTATACCATCGAAGCCTTGATGCATGATGGCAAAGCCCTCCAAAGCGGTACTTCTCATTTCTTCGGCGATGGCTTCTCCAAAGCCTTTGGTGTTACCTTTGCCGATAAAAATAATCAGCTTACCCACCCGTTCCAAACCTCATGGGGCTGCACCACCCGCCTGATCGGTGCTGTGATCATGACCCATGGGGATGATAGCGGTTTGGTATTGCCGCCCATGGTTGCGCCCACTCAGGTGATGATCGTGCCGGTGGCGCAGCATAAAGCCGGTGTTCTGGAGAAGGCCGCCGAGCTGGAAGCAGAGCTTAAGAACTATTGCCGCGTGAAGGTGGATGCCACCGATAACAGCCCCGGCTGGAAATTTGCCCAGCATGAGATGCGCGGTGTGCCCCTGCGGCTGGAGATCGGCCCGCGGGATATTGAAAACGGTGTTTGCATTCTCTCCAGAAGAGATACCGCCGAAAAGCAAACGGTGGCCCTTGCCGATCTTGCAACGGTGATCCCCGCCCTGCTTAAAGAGATTCAGCAAAACCTCTTCGATAAGGCGCTGGAGCGCCGCAAGGCCATGACCTATACCGCCACCAATCTGGAAGAGATGAAATCCATCTCCGCCGAAAAGAACGGCTTTATCCGCGCTATGTGGTGCGGAGAGGAGGAATGCGAGCTGAAGCTGAAGGAAGAAGCCGATGTTTCCTCCCGCTGCATGGCTTTTGAGGATCAGGAGCAGGTAGCTGAAACTTGCGTCTGTTGCGGAAAGCCCGCAACCAAACTCGTTTATTGGGGCAAAGCATATTAAAACAGCCGAAAAAGGCAAAATATATTGAGCCACTCTCATGGAGTGGCTCATTGCATCAAAAAGCAATATTTTATTTCCGGACTGTCCAAAAAGGAGGAAAATTTCATGGCCCATTCCGATCTGGAGCTTGCCTATCTGCTCACCGCTTATGGGGAGCAGGTTTATGGCCTTGCCTTGGCAAGAACCAAAGATGCCGATCAGGCGGAAGCCATTTTGCAGAAGATCTTTATCGAGCTTGTGAACTTTCCTCCCTGCCTTGAGGAAGAGGCGCTTCTCGCCGCCCTTTTAAAGAAAGCGAAAAAATTAAGCCCCGCCGCAAAGGAGGAATCGGCCGCTCCCGCCCCCTTGCCGGAAGCCCTTGAAGAAGAGCTTTTGGCGCTGATGAAGGAGGCAAGAGACCATGAAGGCATTCTTCCCCCGCCTTCTAAAAAATGGACCAAGATTCATACCATTGCCGCTTCCTGCCTTGGCTTTTTGCTGATCCTTGGGCTGATCTTCGGGCTGATCTTCGGCGGCAGCGGCCAAAAAATCACCGATGAGGGCGGCTCCGATTCCCTCTTAAAGCCTGCTCCCCAGCAGCAGGCCGCGCCCCCTGCCGAAAAGGATCCCGCGCCCGCCGAACCCAAGCCGGAGCCAAAGCTTTATCCCTTTGAGATCATCGAAAGCGAAAGCTGCAAAACCTATCTGAAGCTTTCCGCCTTTATTGAGGCTATTGCGGAGCGCAGCGCTGCAGGCTATGGTGTTTCCTATTATAATGCGCAACCCCTGCTGCTTCTGCCTTCCCGCCTGCCGGATGGGGCGCTCTTCCGCTATCTTTACCTGAATCCTCAAACCGGAAACTATTCCTATTCCTTCCAGTTTGAAGCAGGGAAAACCCTTTATCTCTTGGATTTTGAGGTAAAGCAAGCCCTTCCCGCCTCGGCTCCGGCCATAGAGAAGGCAATCAGCGCCCTTCGCGAGGAAAAGGCCGCTCGCTCCATCAAAGGCGCCACCCTTCTTGCCACCTTTGGCAAGGATCAGATCTCTGCCACCCTTTCCGCCCCCGAAAGCCAAGAGCCCATCGATGAAAAAATTGCCAAAAAATTCCTCGGCCAGATCCTCTTGGAGCGCTGCTCCATGGATAATCCCTTTTTAGAAGAAAAAAATTAAATCTTTTTGAATGAAGAAACTCCTTCCGCAACAGCGGAAGGAGTTTCTTCATTCACTTTCAACTTTTCCCTTTCAATTTTCAAATTTTTTCATTGTATCATTTATAAAAAAGATCGAAAAATAACCTTTGAAAGGTTGTTTTTGAAGATGAAAAAATGGATTAAAATTGCTTCCGCCATTGTCGGGTTGGTGGTGGCGATCGTGGGTTGCGGTTATGGGATCTATCTGATTCCAAGCCAATACCATTGCTATCCCGACCAGCTTCCGGAATCCTCGGTATTCTATACCTTTGAGCCGGATGCTAAAGCCGAGGAAGAGGCTTATTATTCCGCCAAAATCAAGCTTTTTGGGCTTCTGCCCATCAAGGACGCTACCATTAAAAAAATTGAGCATAAGCAGCTCATTGCCCTTGGCAGCCCCTTTGGCATCAAGCTTTATACAGAAGGCGTTATCGTTGTGGATGCAGAAGAGGATAGCGCCGGCGAGGCGGCGGGCATCCAAGTGGGCGATATTATCCTTTCCTATAACGGAGTGGAGATCGGCTCCAACGAAGATCTTAAAGCGCAGGTGCAGCGCTGCCGCGGAGAGCGGCAAAAGGCGCGGATCTTGCGCAATCAGCGGGAGCAAACGGTTTGGGTAACCCCCGCTTATGAAAACGGGGAATATTCCATCGGCCTTTGGGTGCGGGATAGCACCGCCGGCCTTGGCACCCTCACCTATTATGATCCCGAAACCGAGCAGCTTGCAGGCCTTGGCCATTCCATCTCGGATGTGGATACAGGGCTGACCATGCCGGTCCAGAGCGGCACCATGGTAGATGCCCGCATCACCGGTGTTAAGGCCGGCAAGGAGGGAGAACCGGGGGAGCTTTTGGGCGCCTTGGAAAAAGAAGAGTTTGGCACCATCTCAAAAAACTGCCAAGCCGGCCTTTTCGGGTTGGCTTCCCGCTCCTTTGAGGGCGTTGCTTACCCGATTGCCCTTAAAAGCGAAATTCAAGAGGGCGAGGCCCAAATCCTTTGCACATTAGAGGGAGATACCCCAAAAGCCTATACTGTTCGTATAACCAAGATCAATAATAACTTATCGGAATATAAAAACCTCTCCCTGAAGGTTACCGATCCCGATCTCCTTGCCGCCACCGGCGGCATTGTGCAGGGCATGAGCGGCAGCCCCATTTTGCAAAACGGCAAGATCGTCGGCGCGGTAACCCATGTATTGATCTCCGATCCCACCCGCGGCTACGGCATTTTTATCGAGAATATGCTCTCCGCCGCAGAATAGCAAAAGCAGGCCGAAAAGACCTGCTTTTTGCTATTTTTAAAGAGCGGTTTTATCCGTATTTCCGTTTTCGGTATTGACGGGGTGTCATCCCCGTATAGGCTTTAAATAAACCTCTGAAATAGCCATAGGATTCAAAGCCATTGCGAAAGGCGATCTCTTCAATGGTGAAATCGGAGCCAAATTCCGCAATCACCCGCTCCAAACGGTAGTGGTTATGGTATTTTATCGGCGATGTTTTCAACTCTTTCAGGAAAAGGTGGTAAACCGATGATTCGGAAACCCCCAAAAACGCCGCCAGATTCGGGACCATAAGGGGCTCGGTATAATGAGATTCAATATAGTTTACCGCTCGCACCAATAATTCAGGTATGTTCTTTCGCTCCTCTTTTTTCAAAAAGGGGAGCGCTTTTGCATATAGGCTGAAAAACGCCCCGATGATCTCCGCTTCATGATCCCCCCCTTGCTCCTTCTTAGAATAAATCTCCTTGAACGCATCGAGGGTCTCGGGAGTTGCCAATGAAGAGATCTTCTGCAAAGGATACGGATCCTCATATAACGGATCGGCGGGCACTGCATGGATGCAATAATGCTCTGTTCCCTCTTTACCGCTCCATTTGGAATGGTAGCGTATTCCATAGGGAATATAGAAAAAATCTCCCGCCTCTCCCCTGACGCTTCTTCCCATGGTATAAAAGGAAACCTCTCCCCTCACAACGTATAAAAGCGAAAAAGACGGTTTTCTCCTCCCACTATCAAAATCATGATCAAAGGGGGAAAAATAGCGCTGAACACTAAATGAGCGGATCGGCATTTTTTGATTATAGGTTATTTTTGTTTCTTTCATCCTGGCTCTCCGATTTGCAGAATCGATGCAAAAATTGCATAATGCTTTCTTTTAAAAAGTATTGTTTTTGATTACAATATTATTATAATCCGAAAGAAAAAAACTGTCAACAAAAAGGAGTGCGCGATATGAAGAGAGTTATGCTTCTCGGGGATTCCATCCGCATGATGACCGAGGCAAAAGTAAGAGAGAAATTGGGAGCCGACTTCGAAGTATGGTCTCCGGAAAAAAATTGCAGATATACTGCACTTACCTTGAATGAACTGCGGCATTATTTCAAAAAATTTCCCGATCCCGAAATCATCCATTGGAACAACGGTCTTTGGGATATCGCCATTTTATACGATGACGACGGCAACTTCACCCCTCTTCCCGTTTATCTTGAAAATCTGAAGCGAATCCTTAAGCAGCTTCGGAAAACCGGCGCAAAGATCATCTTTGCCACCACCACCCCGACCCACCCGAAAAAGGTAAACCGCCCCTCTCCCCAAGGATCCCGCCATTACAACAGCGATATTGCAAAATATAACGCGGCGGCAATCGAGCTGATGGAAAAAGAGGGCATCCTCATCAACGACCTTCATCCGCTTTTAATTGATGATCTTGATCGGTTCATCGATTCCTTTGATTGGATCCATCCCACCGCCGACGGAATCGAAGTGCTTTCCGATCAGATCGCTAAAATGATCAAGGAGGTTTCAACCCAATGAAAAATAAAAAACTTCTATTCTTCTTCAGCGATGAAAACTGCCCCTCCTGCTCGGCGATAGTCCCTACCCTTTCCCGCTTGGCCAAGGAAGAGGGAATCGATTTTGAAAGCTATATCTGCGCGCGGCAATGGACGATGTTTGGCGCAGTTTTGCCTACTGTTGGTCATTCTCATCTGGAGGGCTTTTACTATCTTGCCAATTTCTATGACGAGATTCTTTATTGCAGCCTGACCTCCTCCCCCTCTTATCAATTCCGCAGAGCAGTCCTTGCCTTTGGCGGCAAAGTGCTCTCCGCCAGAGGACCGGAGGAAACGATGGATTTTTATCGGGATATCTATTCTTTCTTCGGAAAAGAACTGCCGAAAACAGCGGTGGTGCTGCCCGATAAGCGGGAGGGAGAAAATAATTATGCCCCCTACTGCTACCCCGAGATTTTCAAAAGAGATTGCTTGGGGCTGAATGAATCCACATTTGCAAAAAGCGGTCTTTGCGGCAAAAATGCCCTCTCCCTCTATTGCACGGTGGAAGGCGCCGAAAGCATTGACGCACTGCAGGAAGGCGATACCTATGGTTCGGTCACCAAGCGGATCGCAGAGCGCAATCAAGAGAGCGGAAAGCAGGTGGGCTTTATCGATCCTGCAGCCCTGATGCGCTGGCAAACCCATTTTATTCGAACAGGAGTTCTCGCCCTTTATCAAGATTATGACTGGCAGGAGTTTATTCCGACGATTAAACACTTTGCGGATCTTTTTCAAAATCGCGATGTTATCGGAACCCAGGTTGTTTTTCATCCTGCCCACAACGTTGTGCGCAATAATGACGGGTTTATCACCGAGCTGACCAAATATAATCTGATTCATAATCTGGTTGGAATCAGCCCTCGCATCGGGTTTACCGCCCAAACCCAATATCATTTGCCGATCGATTGGTTGAGCAATCCGGAAATCAAAACTCCTTGGAGCGAGGAATATTCCGATGAATATCTGCTGCAAAGGTTGAAAAATGGCGATATCCCTGTTTGCTTCATCTTCTATGCCGCAGATCTTGGGCATCTGCCGGTGCTGACCAACTTTTTGAATCTGATGTCGCTGGACGGAATGCGGGCAGGAATGGCCTTCCCCTCTACTTGGTATGATTATCATCCCGAATTGGTAGAGCAACTTTATATTCCGCTGGAGCACGGCGGTGTTTGCCCCAATCTGGAGCCGATGATCTCCAGCGTTGGGATCTCGGTGGCGACCGAAGCCGAAGGCTATATCGAGCCCGAATTTTTGCAAGAACTGATCGGAAGAGCCAGAAAGAATATCGCCGCCCATATCGGAGAGCAATTGGTGCCAAAAGGTTATTATCCCTTTCAGGATGCCTCGCCGAATTATAAAAAGAGTACCGCTTCTCCGCAATTTAAGGCCGTCTCCGAACTGGGCTTTGAATATTATATCACCTACCAAAACAGCGAGTCGGAGCCCAGCATCGAATATGAGGGAAACGGAATGACGGTGATGAATCAGCAATCCCCCCAATGGTTCCCGGGCTATGGGCATCCCCTTCAGCGGCTGAAGGGATGGGAAAGCGAGCTTTTATATAAAAACAATCCGGTCAACTATATTACCTTTGGCTTTGATACTCCCTTCTTTGGGCTGACACCCATCTATATGGGGCAACTGGAATATAAACGCATGAGAAATAAATGGGCGCCCTATACAGGAATGCATTATATTTACGAAGCGATGCAATATGTGCGCGAGGGCGGCGGCAGCGAGGGAAAGCTCTTTTTAGTCAAACCCCATGAGCTTTACCGCTTTGTTAAGTTGGCTGAAAAAGAAGGGCTGATCGCTCCAAAGAAGATAGAAAACAAAAAGGAACCAAGAGGTAACCGAAGATGAAAATTATTTTAGGCGCCATTAAAGAATTCAATGACGATGCCCTTATTATGGCACGTCAGCTTGGCTCGGAAGGATTTCATTTCAATACACCGCCGATTGCTTCAAAAGATGAGAATTATTGGACCGAACGGTCTCTTCGCTGGCTAAAAGAATATACCGAGAAGTTTGAACTAAAACTTGAAATGATTGAAAACGTTCCGATCCGCTTTTTTGATAAAATACTCTTGGGGCTTCCGGGCAGGGATGAGCAAATAGAGAATTATATTAAAACAATACATAATATGGGAAAAGTCGGGATCCCGATTCTCGGTCATCACTTTTGCCCTACATGGGCATGGAGAACTTCCATCACAGAGCCTTATCGCTTGGGAGCTACCGTTTCTGCATATAATCATTCTTTGCATGAGGACCTTCCTAATGCCTATACGCAAAGTAAAGATCATATGGTGCGGCAAAATCCCGATTTAGAACCGCCAACGCGCGAAGATTTATGGAAGAACTTTGAGTATTTTGCAAAGGCGGTATTACCCGAGGCAGAGCGCGCGGGGGTGAAGCTGATCACGCACCCTTCCGATCCGCCGATCTCACCTCTCGCCGGAGTTGCGAGAATTTTCATCTCTCCCGATGATTTTCGTAAAGCGCAGCAGATGGTTCAAAGCCCTGCTTGGGGAATCAATTTCTGTATGGGCACTTTTTCTCAACTCGGCGGAGAAGAGGCAGTTATGGAAATGATCAACGAATTTGTGCCCCAAAAGAGAATTCATATGGTTCATTTTCGCGATGTGCGGGGAACGGTTGAAAATTTCAGCGAATGTTTTTTAGGTGAAGGAAGATATAACCCTGCCACAATTATGAAAGCCCTGCATTCTCATCAATATGAAGGGCTGATTCTGGATGACCATGTTCCCTTCCTGACCTCCGATACCCGATGGGGGCATACCGCTCGAGCCTATACCTTCGGGTTTCTCAAAGGGTTAAAGCAGATGCTTTAAATTGTTTTTTAAAAGGTGATTGATACAATGAATAAAGCAGTTTTTGTTACCGGTGGTCAAAACGGCACCGGTTATGCCATTGCAGATTTTTTTGCCCGCAACGGAATGAATGTATTTATCGGAGCTTTAGAGGAAAAAGAGGCGACCGCGGCTGCCCAAAGAATCTCCGATACCCATGGCGTTTATGCCAAAGGGTATGAATGCAATCTTTTAAGCGAAGGGCAGATAAACAGCATTTTCGATCAGATCGAGAAATCGGGCTATTTTATCGATTCCTTGGTCCTCAATGCAGCCGATATGGCGCTCGGTGATGATCCTTCAAAAGGTCTGGACGTTTGGACTTTGCCGTTAGAGATTTTTAACAGGGTCATTGAAACAAATATTGCGGGTAATTTTGCCATCGCGCGGCGAGCCGCTTTGAAGATGAGAGAGCATCACCACGGCTCGATCGTTTTTATTGGGTCCAATACAGCTTACCGAGCAAATGAAAATCGAGAAGCATATATTGCTTCGAAAGGCGGGATCAACGCCCTTTCTAAATGTTTGGCTGTTGATTTTGGCCCGTATGGAATTCGCTCCAATGTTATTTTACCCGGCACAATTAAAACAGAGCGTTGGGTGCGTATGGGCAAAAAACAAATTGTTAACGGGGAAATGACCCCTCTTGGTGACATTTCCGATTTTGAAGACATTGCCAATGCGGCTTGGTATCTCGGCACAGACTTATCAAAAAATGTAACCGGTGCCGAATTGATCGTAGATGGCGGGATGTCTTGTCAGTTATATCCTCCTCTTCTTAATGAGTTGAAAGCATTAAGAGCATCATTGGAGGAAGGAGTGAGAAATAATGATTGAGATTAAAGAGCATACCGAAAGCGGCTATCAACCGCTCGTGGCTTATGAAGGATGGCGTGTTGCCATTGCAAATTATGCCGAGAGATTTTCAAAAGAAAAACTTTGCAGAATGGAGCGACACCTGAAGACCGATGAGGTTTTTATTCTTTTACACGGGGAGGCGACCTTACTGATCGGAAAAGAACGGCTACAAATTCCCATGGAATTTGGCAAAGTCTATAATGTTAAATGTGGAGAGTGGCACGCTCTTTTCATGAGCCCTTCCTCGAAGGTGGCCATCATTGAAAATGATAACACCTGCCCCGATAATACAGAATACGTTGATTTCTGAACCTCGACTTTCCATTGTATTTCCCATATTTAAAATTATTTTAGAAAGGTGATGGTCTCGTAATGATACCCAAGGTGCCCTTTGATCTTTATGTTGCCTCCTGTGAGAAGGACGGCGGTATCTATCAATACCAAATATCCGATCAGGAAAAACCGAGGCTGATCGGATTTACCCCGATGGACAGGCCCATGTATATGACTGTTGCAAATGAAAAAATGTATATTTTGTTGTGCGCACCCTTTGAAAATGGAGAGAGCGGGCTGATTTCTTATGATATTAACAGGGAGGGACGATTACAAAATCCTTCAAAAATTCTGTCCACAAAAGGCGAGGTTGCTTGCCATCTGACGGTCGATGGCGCAGATGTATATGCTGTAAATTATATTTCCGGAAGCGTAATTAAATTTCCGGATCGTCTTGTAACCCACGCCGGAAAAGGTGTTCATGCCAAACGGCAAACATCGCCGCATACGCATTTTGTTTCGCTTGCACCGGATGGAGAGTATCTCTTTGTGACAGATCTCGGGGTGGATAAAATATTTATCTATCATAAGGATCTGACATTGGCATCAACGGTAAATATTCCCTCGGGCCACGGGCCGAGACATTTGGCGTTTCATGAGGACGGAACGCAGATATTTTGTGCCAACGAGTTGGAATCCACCATCTCCCTGTTGAACTATAAAAACGGAGTAATGGAGCTTGTTGATACCGTTTCTGTCTTGCCCGAAGATTTCAATGGGCAAAGCACAGTTGCGGCGATCCGCTGTGTCGGCAATACCGTTTACGTCTCTAACCGTGGGCACGATTCCATCTCCGTACTGACCTTTTCAGACAATGGCTTGACACTCAACAAAACGATCCCCACGTTAGGGCATTCTCCCAGAGATTTTCTGATTTACGAGGATCTGATCATTGCCGCTAACGAACACTCCGATGAAGTAGTGCTGATTTCAATCAAAAATGAGCACGCGATTGGGAAGATCAAGGTGAGCGCACCGCTTTGCCTAACAGTTAATTCATCATTGCGAACAGCGGCAAAACATTTGTTGACTCCAAAAACAGGGCGTTCTACCGCCTAACATGTTGGTCCCATATTGACACGCCCGCGCACGGCAGCCCCATTTTGCAAAACGACAAAAATATGCTCTTACGCTTCATAAGATATACCATATCTTCATTAAAAAGCAATATTCTTCTATCCGGAAGAATGTTGCTTTTTCTATTATTCGTTTAGTTTGACGCAAAAATCAACAAGCAGTTGTTTGATATTTCTATTTGCAATTGTTATAATTTAATTATAAATCATAGACATGGAGGAATGGACCTTGCTTAACATAGAAGCGCTTGGAACAACCATCAAGGAATTACGCAAACAAAAAGGCTTAACGCAAAATGAATTTGCCGATATTTTGGGAGTAAGCTTTCAGGCAGTATCCAATTGGGAGCGCGGGGTGGCTCCGCCCGAACTTGAAAATCTGATAAATATAGCCGCATACTTTGGTGTATTGGTGGATGACCTTCTTCGCAAACAAAGCGATGATCTGTTTTTGGGAATTGACGGAGGAGGAACAAAAACGGAGTTTGTACTTGTCTCCTCAGAAGGATATGTACTAAAACGCCTTGTAAAAAACGGATGCAACCCGAACGATATCGGGTATTCTGCAATGCTTTCCATCCTTGTCGATGGGATTGGCGATATTCTTACCGAATTTCATTCTATCAGAAGCGTATTCTGTGGAATTGCGGGGATCTCTACGGGAGATTATGCAAAGCGGTTATCTGCCGAATTAAAAAGACGATATCAACAGATTGATATACAAATAAAAAATGATTCCCATAATCTTTTTGCGCTTGATGAAAGAGCCGATATGGCTGTCATCAGCGGGACAGGATCGGTTGTATTCGTCAAAGACGGTGATTCATACAAAAGGCTTGGCGGATGGGGGCATCTGCTTGATAGCGCCGGCAGCGCTTATGATTTTGGCAGGGACGTGATTCGGGAGGCACTTCACGAAGAAGATATGAGGGAGAACCGTTCGGTGATGAGCAGAATGCTATGCCGGAAACTGAATGTTGACACCGTGTGGGAGCATATCAATACGATTTATAGTGAAGGGAAGCCCTATATAGCAAGTTTTGCATCAATTGCTTTTGATGCTTTCAAACAAGGAGATAAAAAAGCCGAACAGATCATTTTGAGAAATACAAAAGCATTGGCAGAACTGTTAAATGCGGGTGTTAAACTTTGCAATGCCCGCCCTGTCGCTATTGCGAGCGGAGGTCTCTTTGAACACTACGGAGAAATCATGACTGAATTCATCGGACAGTACAGCGATGTAAAATTACTTGTAAATACACTGCCGCCGATATACGGTGCCTGTAAGAAGGCATGTTCCATAACAGCATGTGATATACCTGATGAATTTTACGGGAATTTCAAAAAAACTTACGGAGGAATAGAGTAATGAGTCTATCAAAAACGGAAACGAGAAATCCCGCCAGTATGCGTATGGATAAAATGAGTTCAGAGGAAATGGCAAAACTTGTTATCACGGCGAATTACGATGCAGTAAAAGCCGTTGAGGACTCTGCCCCTGCAATTGCTCAGGCGGTTGACGCGATTGCCGACGCCTTTGAAAATGGCGGACGTCTTTTCTATGTCGGCGCAGGAACATCAGGCAGACTCGGTGTTCTTGATGCCGCGGAGTGCCCGCCGACTTTTGGCGTACCCTATGATCAGGTTCAGGGTATCATCGCAGGCGGAAACGAAAGAATGTTCCTCGCCGGAGAAAACGAAGAAGACAAATATGAAAAGGGATGTGAAGCAATCGCCGAACACGGTGTTCGATCTGTGGACGTTGTGGTTGGAATATCTGCGGCAGGGAATGCAGCATATGTGGTAGGTGCAATAGAAACTGCGAAATCCATCGGCGCTGTAACCGTAGGAGTAAGCTGTAACCCCGATACGAAAATACTGAATGCAGCGGATATTCAGATTTTTACAGACACGGGCGCAGAGGTTCTGACAGGCTCAACCCGCTTAAAGGCCGGTACTGCGCAAAAAATCGTCCTTAATACGCTTACTACATGCGCTATGGTAAAAACAGGAAAAGTTTATGAAAACATGATGATCAACCTCAAGCCCTCCAACATCAAGCTTCGGGGGCGGGTGATCCGCATCGTCAGCCAGATCACCGGTTATGATGAGGATGCTGCCACCGATCTGCTGGAAAAGAGCAACTGGATCATCCGAGATGCGCTGCAGCTTTGGAAGAAGGAGATTTGATATGAAAAACGAACACTACCGCATTGCTTCATGGTGGATCCACTGGAACGACCTGCAATGGCCGGATTCCGACAATATGGACAGGATCAAGGCGCGGGCAGAGGGATTTGCAAATGCCCATGTATCCGCGGCCATGCTCTTCGGCACCCACTTTCGGTGGGATTTTATGCCGGTGTTTCCTCTGCTCCATGACTATATCGCCACGGTGGCAGAGGAACTGCACAAATACGGCATCAAGCTGTTCGACCACCATTCCGTAAATTTGGTACACCGCTACAACACCCGTCAGGAAATGCGCCATGTGATGCTGGATAGCGGTCCTCATCTGCCCTTCAGCCCCACATTTGAGGCGGCTGCCGACTGGCGCTACAAAGGTAAGCTGCTCAACGACTGGCGGATGATGGATGTAAAGACCGGAAAGCCCCTGTGGTTTCCCCAATACACCGCCGAAGGCTTCTGCCCTCGGAATCCGGACTTTCAGGAAGCCTATCAGGATTATGTGAAATATCTCATCCGCGAGACCGGTATTGACGGTCTCAGTGCCGATGATGCTATGTACTTTATGCATCACAATGCCTGCGGCTGCAGCCACTGCCGTGCCGAGCTGCAGCGCAGAGCGGGAATAGACCTTCCCTCGGTGGAGGACACCTCTTTTTGGGGCAACTGGGAGAATCCTGCATGGAACGCGTGGATCGATATGCGCTTCGATGCAGGGGGCAGCTTTTACGAGAATCTGCGCAAAGTGCTGCCGGAAAATTTTATCCTCACCGGCTGTGGTGCCGCCTCCGCCTCTGCCGGGGCAGTCATGTCCGCCACCGATGCCCGCAGCTTCCTGCGCGGATGGAACTATGTAAACATGGAGCTCAGCGGTAACACACCGCCCTATAAACACGACTCCAAAACCAAAAATGTTCCCATTCCTCATCGACTGATCAACTCCTCCCACCATCAGGCAGCTGCCCGCGAAAAGGGTGTCAGAGCCTTCTGCACCGGCTTTGCTCATAGTACGGAGGCGGCCAACCATGTCTGGGCAACCGCCAAGGTGCTGGATGCAGACGCATGGATCGGCACACTGAAAACACGACTGGGTCTGCCCTGGCACATTCTCAACACCTTGCCCGGCGAGGAGGATATCGTAGGTACTGCTTTCGGCTTTGAAGCTGCCCATCCGGAGTTATTCCGAGGAGAAAGTGTGGGGCAGTTAGGAGTGTATTTCTCCTACGAAACCCGCAACCACACCCTCTACGGCAGCTTGAACAACGGCTATTACAAGGACTATGGCGACACGCTGCATCTGCTGTTTGCCAATGGTCTGTGCCCGCATACTGTGTTCGCCTTTCCGGAAAATGCGAGCACCTATCCGGTGATCCTGCTTGCCGGTGTGGCAAAGATGACCGGCGAAGAGCATGCTGCCATGGCGCGCTACCTTGCCGCAGGCGGCAAAGTGATTATATACGGTCCCACTGCGGTCTCCGGCTGTATAAACAGCTGGAAGCTTCCCAACCGACTTGATATTCCGAGCGCAGATTTTTTTACCACCGTTCCCGATGGAATTCATGTGAATCCACCGGACTGGTGCAAAACCATCCGAATCAATAATTTCGATGATCCGGATGCGTGGCAGCAGCCGGAAAAGGGCGTTTTCTACCACCCCCATCGGCTGGGTGATACCAACCGCGATCAGCTGCTGGATCTGGTGCATTCCATGGTGCGCCCCATGCCCGTTACTATCACCAAGGCAAATGGCTATCTTACCACCATGCGGCGCGACGGTGATGCCATCATCGTACAACTGCTGGCGGAAGACTATGATGTGGATATCAACCACAAGCTGGATTCTATCCGCACTCACCGCAGCCGCGTAAATTTGCTGACGGACATTACGCCTATCGGCGTGGATGGCAATATCCATATTCAAACGAACAAGATCCCCACGGTATACGCCCCCTTCAATCAGGAAGCTGCCACCGTCACACAGGCAGGCAGCTCATGGCAGATCAACCTGCCGAACGACTGTTCTTACGCCTTAATCCATTTCAAGTAATCAGGAGGTAAATGATGAAACTTTCAGATCTTTCTCTGCGGGAGAAGATCCTGCAGACCGTCGTGCTGCGCCACAAAAAAGATGTTTTTGTGGCGGACAAAGTGGGCGCTCTGTTCATTGGCGGCGAGATCATTACAGAGGCGGAGGACACGCCCCTTGAAAAAGCCCGAGAAACCATTTCCCGATATATTGACAACGCGGATATCCCCTTGTTGATTACCTCTGACTTTGAAAACGGCTGCGGCAGCATGGTCAAGGGGCTGACGCCCCTGCCCTATCTTTCCGGACTTGGTGCCACCAACGATCCCCGCCTTGCCTACGATTATGGCAAGGCAACTGCCATGGAGGCACGGTCCATCGGTGCAAACTGGAGTCTCTCGCCCGTATGTGATCTGCTGACCAACCCCCGCAACCCACTAATCAATGTACGCTCTCTCACCGACGATCCTCAGCTTGCCTCCAAAATGCTGAGCGCCGTGATCAAGGGCATGCAGGAAAACGGGCTTGCTGCTTGCGCCAAGCACTTCCCCGGCGACGGTGTGGACTATCGGGATCAGCACATCGTTACCACCGCCAATACCCTGTCCATGCATGAGTGGAAGCAACTTCACGGAAAGGTGTTTCAGGATCTGATTAACAGTGGTGTAATGAGCATCATGCCCGGTCATATCACCCTGCCCGCCTACCAGCGTCAGCTTCACAGCAACGGTCTGCCTCTGCCCGCCACCCTTTCCGGCGAGTTGATCGAGAATCTGCTGAAAAAGGAAATGGGCTTCAAAGGCATCGTCGTTACCGATGCGCTGGCCATGGGAGGCTTCCTTGGCTGGTACAAGACCAAGCGCCAATCCCAGATTGAAAGCTTCAAAGCGGGCTGCGATATGATGCTGTGGCCCGAAGAACACTATGTAGATGATATGGTGGAGGCTGTGGAAAACGGCTACATCTCCATGGAGCGGCTGGACGACGCAGTCAACCGCATCCTCAATGTTAAGGAAAAGATGGGCCTGTTCAAAAAAGATAATCATGCCGTGATGCTGACAAAAGAAGATACCATGTTTGTCGATTCCGTGCAACAGGAGACCGCAGAGAAATCCGTCACCCTCATCAAAGATCAAAACCATCAGTTCCCCTTAAGCCCTGAAAAAACGAAAAATGTTCTGGTGATCCCCGTAACCCATTACGAGCCTGCGCTGCAGGAAGCGGAGCTTCTTTGTAGAGAACTGGAAAGCAAGGGCTTTGCTGTAACCTATAAAAATGCCGTTCCTACACCGGAAGAAATGGAAGCAAGCGATCTGGTGCTGTATGCTCTATTTTCCCGTTCCTACCGTCCCATAGGATTTTTAGACTTTCAAGGAGTGGAAGCAATGAAGATCGCAAAATCCCTGCAAACAGCGGTGGAGAAGACCGTAGTGGTCTCCTTTGGCTCGCCCTACTTCGGCAATCAGTATTTTGAGCGCGCGTACACCTATGTCAATGCCTACTCCATGCTGTCGCCCAGTGTGAAGGCATTTGTACGTGCTGCCACCGGGAAGATCCCCTTCGGCAGTTTTTCCCCCTTCCGGATATGACAAAAACAACCAGAGGACGATTCTATGATTGATTTGCCGGTCCCATATGGACACACCCGCGCACGGCAGCCCGATTTTGCAGAATGGCAAGATTATCGGTGCCGTTACCCATGTTTTAATCTCCGACTCCACAAAAGGCTACGGAATTTTTAAGCAGAATAGAAAAAGCAGGTCTCAATGACCTGCTTTTTCTTATCGGTTTTCCCGAATCCATTCCAAAAGTTCTTCATATCCCATTGTACCTGCGGCGACCGCGAGGCCGACCCGTGCTACCTCTTCTTCAGAGGGATCAATCCGAACCCCGTTGATCTCCATAAAGGTTAAAAGAACATACATTCCGATCCGCTTATTCCCGTCCACAAAAGCATGGTTTGAGATCAGCGAATAGCCAAGCTTTGCGCCTTTTTCCTCTTTGGTGGGATATAATTCTTGCCCATCAAAGGTGGCAAAAGCGGATTCCAGAGCACTTTCCAGCAGATCAACATCCCGAATATTGGGATCTCCGCCGGTTTCGGCGGTAATCATTTGGTGCAGCAAAAGCACCTTTTCTTTGCTGAATTTGATCATTTTGCCAACTCCTCAAAGGCGCGCCGATATTTTTTGAGGATCCGCGCCGCTACAAAATCAATTTTTTCATCATCGGTCATTTCGATGGTAGTATCCGCTTCGATATCGATCAATTTATATTTCGGCTTATTGTTTTTGAAAATAAACATCACTCCGTTTTTATCCACTAATCTTGCAACACGGGAAAAATTTTGATTGGCTTCGGAAATGGAAACAATCTGATTAATATCAAAATTCATTATTATTCCTCCTTTACATCATTAGTATATATAAATTTTAGGATATTGTCAACCTACATTTTATGGATATTATCATCCCTATATAGACACACCGAAGAGCGGCTACGGCATCTATATTGAAAATATGCTCTTACGCAAATGAATAGCAAAAGCAGACCGTTTCGGTCTGCTTTTGCTATTTTCAAAGAGCGGTATGCTCTTTGCGGTATTGGCTGGGGGAGCAGCCGATCTGTTTTTTGAAGGCTTTGGAAAAATAGTAGATGTCCCGAAATCCGCATTGGTGGGCAATGCTCTCCACCCCTTGAAAGGGAATCTGCCTCAAGAGCTTTTTGGCAAGATTCATCCGCAGGCTCATGAGATATTCAAGGGGTGATTTTTTGAAATCTGCCCGAAAGCATCTTCTGAAATAATCGGCATTAAAGCCGATTTTTGCGATTTCTTTGGTAATTTCAAAATCGGGATTGCCGATATTCTCAAAGAGCCGATTTTTAAAATCGACGGTAAATTCATATTTATATCCGCCCCCCTGATACCGCTTGATATACTCGCAGATGGCATCGGTCAGCGTATCGGCGATCAGCTCATAATTCTTTTCCCGCTCGGTGGTAACCTTATTTAAAATCTCCATCAGTTTTCGGATATTTCCATCGTAATCATGGGTAATGATAATATCGGAAAAGTACAAATCCTTTGCCGCCAAAAAGATATCCGCGCAATCCTCCTTGGAGCGCCCCGAATGGGAAAGCCCCGGCGGCACCACGCGGATATCATTTTCCCCGATATGATATTGATTTTCTCCGATGGTAACCTCCATTTCCCCTTGGAGCTGCAAGGAAATCTCCCATGAATCGGGATGGTGATGGGCATTAAAGGATCGATAGGTTTTGGATTGATTGCAATAGCGGGTATTCATCATGGCGCCCCTTTCCTGATATCTGCAATTTGATATTACCATAAAAGGTCGGTTTTGTCAAAAAATAAATGGCTTTTTTGCATTTTGTTTTTTTCTTCTCGGTGTTAGCATAAGAGTAAGAAACATTTTTAAAAGGAAGGCCTATATAAAATGAAAATTGCAATCGGCAACGACCACACCGCTGTGGCGATGAAAAACCATATTACAAAGTATCTCGAAGAGCAAGGTCATGAAATCATCAATTTCGGCACCGACTCTGAAGAGCGGTGCGACTATCCCATCTATGGAAAAAAAGTAGCAGATGCAGTGGCAGGCGGTCAGTGCGAGCGAGGCATCCTCATCTGCGGAACCGGCATCGGCATCTCCCTTGCCGCCAATAAGGTAAAAGGCATCCGCGCGGCAGTTTGCTCCGAAAGCTATTCTGCCCGCCTCACCCGCCTGCATAATAATGCCAATATTATTGCCTTTGGCGCAAGAGTGGTGGGAGAAGCCACTGCCGAAGCCATTGTGGATGCCTTTATCGGCACCGACTACGAAGGCGGCCGCCATCAAAAGCGGATCGATATGATCACCGCCATTGAGCAAGGAGAATTCTAATGGTTAAGATCGGTATTGATATCGGCGGCACTAAAATCAATATAGGGCTTTTTTCGGCAACCGAAAAAAAGCTCATTGCAACCAAAAAAGGCTATATTGCAGAGATTACCGATCTGCCTGCATATATCAAGAGCATTGTGGAAGCCCTTTGCAGAGAAAATAATATTGCTTCCCAAGAGATTCTTTCTGCCGGCATCGGGATCCCCGGCACAGTAAGCGCCGACGGGAAGAAGATCTTAAAAGCGCCCAATATCAGCTTACTCTCTGATGATTTGGCAGAAAAATTGGAAACGGAATTAAAAATCCCCGTCTGCTTTGTGCAGGATTCCCGCGCCGCCGCTTGGGGCGAATATCTTTGCGGCGGCGGAAAAGGTGCAAAGGCAGTCGTCTGCGTTACTCTCGGCACCGGCATCGGAACCGGCATTGTTTTGGGTGGAAAGATCTATAACGGCGCATTGGGCTGCGCCGGGGAGCTTGGGCATCTGCCGATGGTAGAAGGCGGAAGGCCCTGCGGCTGCGGCAAGTGCGGCTGCATGGAAAAATATTGCGCAGGGGGCGGTCTTGATATCACCGCCGAAGAGCTTTTGGGCAAAGGAAAAACCGCAGCCGATCTTTTCAATGAGGCCAAAAGCGGCAATGAGATTGCTCAAAAAGCGATCAACGATGCCATTGAAATGCTGGGGCGTGGCCTTATCTCCATCATCAATCTTCTTTCCCCCGATTGCCTGCTCTTCAGCGGAGGACTCAGTGCGCAGGAAGAGCTTTACCTCAATCCCTTGATCAACTATATTAAAAACCATTGCTATTTGACCAATACTCTGCCTATCATCGAAAAAGCATCCCTCGGTGATCTTTCCCCGCTCTATGGTGCAGCAATGATCCCCATGGAAGAGAAAAGAAAGCCGCGACTTGCGGCTTCCATCATGTGCGCCGATATTCTGAAGATGGAAGAGGCGCTCAAAGAGATCAAAGAGGCGGGAATCGAATATCTCCATTGCGATATTATGGATAATCATTTTGTTCCCAATCTGATGATGCCGCCGGAGTTTTTAAATCAGCTCCGCGCCGCCTCCGATCTGCCCTTTGATTTTCATATCATGGCAGAAAATCCGGAGAGCATCATCGAAAAGCTGATCTTAAAAGAGGGCGACATCGTTTCGGTCCATTATGAAAGCACCCATCATCTCCAAAAGGCGATCACGCTGATTAAGGAGCGCGGCGCAAAGGCGGCGGTTGCTCTCAACCCTGCAACCCCGATCAGCGTTCTCGAAGAAATCTTGCCCCAACTGGAGATGGTCTTGATCATGAGTGTCAACCCCGGTTTTGCAGGGCAAAAAATAGTGCCCTCCAGCTTTGAAAAACTGCGAAAGATGCGTGCCTTGCTTAAAGAGCGCAATCTGGAGCATATCCTCATTCAAGTGGATGGCAACTGCAGTTTTGAGAATGTGCCGAAAATGTATGAAGCGGGAGCAGATATCTTTGTGGTGGGCACCTCTTCAGTCTTTCAAAAAGGGCATACCATCAAAGAAGGCGCAGAAAAATTATTAAGCCTTCTATAATGCGGATTATTACAATATGGAATGGGTTATTCTGCAATGGACTTGCAAAAACAATCATTTTATAATAAAATCAAGCATGGAGGATCAACTATTGAAAAGGTGGTATAAAAATGATTTTTAAGCCCTATTTAGAGCTTTCTCCCCAATACGACGAAAACCAAGAGATCGCCACCAACTCCTATCTGCGGGATGGGCGCATTCTTTATTTAATGGGCAGCACCATCCTTTGCAAATATGATATCAGCGACCCCGAAAATCCAAAGCTTTTGAAAAAAGCCGACATCACCAAAGAAAGCCAATCGGATTTTATCCGCAAAGGTTGCGCCCACTGCACCTCCATGGCGGATCTTGGAAAATACCTCGCACTCTCCTTGCGGGATTCAAGCGGCGGAGTTACCAATATGGCGGATGGGGCGATTGTGGGCAGAATTTCGATCCTCGATAAAGAAACCCTCGAGCCCGTTCGGGAATTGGATTTTGAAAATAAGGTTACCAATATTACCCGATATAAGGATCTTTTGATCGTCTCTCTCCATTTCCATGGTTTTTATATCTATAAACTCACCGAGGATGAAGAGATCCTCACCTGCCTATATCGGCATATCGAGATTGAAAAGCCCCAAAGAACCCGCACAAGAGAATTTCAAAACAGCGCGGTTTTTGAAAAAGAGGCGGGCAAAATCAATATCGCCTTTGCCTCCTATCGCTATTGTATCAGCACCTATACCTATGATTTGGAAAAGAATACCGTCTGCCCCTGCTGCGAGCTGAGCCCCGAAGCGATTCCCCATATGAAAGATGCCCAATCGGTAGAAAAAAATAAGGTTTTCGGCCTTGCGGCGAAGGGAAACTTCGTCTATGGCGGGGTTTCCCCCGGCAACCATCTTTTTCGGGAGCAATACAAAAGCGTGGATTGGAGCCGCTTTGATCAACGGGGAATTGTTTACGGACCCCACGATCGGCTCATGGAAGAGCATTATCATCTCCCCCTTCCCGATGCCGATAAGCCGAAATTCATTGGTGTGATTGCGGGGGATCCTGCCCCCTCCTTCCTTTGCGTTGTAAAGGATTATCTGCTCTTTAATTTGGATTGCCAAGGATTGGGGATTGCAAAAATTGAAGCAGACGGCAGGCTGACCTATATAGGAAGAACCCTCGAAGATCCTTGCGGTCGGCAGTTGACCTACCGCATTCATTTCGATGGGGAATTTCTCTATGCCTCCTATAAAATGCCAATCCCCGACGGAAAAAATCCGCCCCTATTTCGAATTTATAAAATGGAGAACTAAAATGGAGCATCAATTTTTTGGAAAATGGATCACCGATAAGGAGTTTGCGGCGCTCCCTCCCCGCAATGTTTTTCATCGGCAGTTGGAGCCGATGGAGCTGCCCTGCGAGGAGCATCGGAATCGGCATATTTTATTTCGCAAAAAATTCCGTTTGGATGCCTTGGGCGAGCGGGCAACCCTTTATATCTCGGCGGATGATTATTATAAGCTTTATATCAATGGTCGGTTTGTTGCCCAAGGGCCTGCTCCCTCCTATCATTTTCAATATAATTATAATACCATTGATATCAGCGATTATCTGCAGGAAGGCGAAAATCTCATTGCTATCCATACCCTTTATCAGGGGCTGATCAATCGGGTATGGCAAAGCGGCGACTTTCGCCATGGGCTGATCCTCGATCTGGAGATCGGCGGAAAAATCATCCTTGCAAGCGACGAAACGTTTAAAACCGCTCTCCATAGCGGCTATACCGAGATGGGCACTTGCGGGTATCAGACCCAATTTTTGGAGCGCTACGATTCAACCGCTTCGGAGGTGGGATTTGAAACCCCCGCTTTTGATGATTCCCCTTGGGAAAACGCTCTGCTCCATCCATATAACGACCATATTTTAGCGGAGCAAAAAAGCAAATCCCTTGTTTTTGAAACGATTCTCCCTGCCAAAACCGAAAAAGCGGAAAACCGCATCCTTTGCGATTTCGGCGCTTGCTTCGTTGGCTATCTTTCTGCCACCGCGCGGGGCAAGAAGGGCGATACTGTTATTGTTCGCTGCGGGCAGGAGCTCCATGAAGACGGTTCTTTGCGCTATGATCTTCGGGCAAACTGCCGCTATGAAGAAGAATGGATCCTTGATAGCGGGGAAAGCTTCCTCGATTGGTTTGATTATAAATCCTTCCGCTATGCGGAGCTGATCTTCCCCGAAGGGGTGGAGATCAAAGAAATCTCCCTCAACGCCCGCCATTATCCCTTTGAATTGAAAGCCGCCCTCAAACCCGAATTTGCCGAAAACGAAGACCTTCGGAAGATCTGGGATCTTTGCATCCATACCTTTAAATACGGCGTTCAAGAAGTTATTCAAGACTGCATGGAGCGGGAGAAGGGCTTTTATCTGGGCGACGGTTGCTATACCGCCCTCACCACCATGATCCTCACCCAAGATGATTCCATGGTCCGAAAACTGATCGATGATGCTTTTGCCACCGATTTTATCAGCGATACCCTCGTTACCTGCATGGATTGCTCCTTTATGCAAGAGATTGCAGAATTTCCGTTGATTTTGGTCTATCTGGTGTTATGGCATTATAACTTTACCAAAGATAAAGAATATCTGAAAGAAAACTTCCCGAAAGTAAAAAAACTTTTAGAAGCCTATCGCCGCAATTATGAAAAGGGCTATATCTTGCGCGCTTTTGACCGATGGAGCGTTGTGGAATGGCCGCAAAACTTCCGCCATGGCTACGATGTTGAGATCAAAGAAGGGCAATTTTGCTATGAGGCTCATGTTTCCCTCAACGCCTATTACCTCGCCGCTATCCGCACCGCAAACCGCATCGCATCTATTTTGGATCAGCCCTCCTATCGGGAGGAAGCGCCCCTCTTTTCCGCTTTTCATGCCACCTTTTTTGATGAGGCGCAGGGGCTTTATCGGGATGGGGAAAATACCGACCATATCAGCCTTGTGGGCAATAGCTTTGTATATGGCTTTAATCTTTGCGATGATCCTCGCTTCAAGGAGCGTTTCATCTCATTGCTTCGCCAAAACGGCATTGATTCTCTCTCCCTATTCTGCACCTTCCCTGTTCTGGCAGGGCTTGTGAAAAACAATCGCTTTGATCTGATCCAAGAGTGCCTTTTAAACGACGGTGCTTGGAAAAGAATTTTGCGGGAAGGCGGAACCACCACCTTTGAAGGATGGGGGAAGGATACCAAGTGGAATACCTCTCTCTTCCATCTCACCATGGCCTATGCCGCCACCTTTATGGCCGATACGGATCTTAAAAATCTCTTTTTCGGAACTTAAAAATTAAAAAGGGTTGCAATTTCGCCGAGTGTTGTTAAGGAAGTATTTGTTTCTCGGAGCAAAATCCTCTGTCTAATCGCCAAAAGCCTCGCAAGGCGTCAGCCTTGCTGCATTTTTGGCTTCAACACAAAGAATTTTGCTTTCCTACGAAACTGCGAA
>JAZPYP010000047.1:0-29961 GCA_045544255.1 Eubacteriales bacterium
TTCTTAAAGAAGAGCCCTTTATCGATTATATTTTGAGCGGAGAAGGGGAGTTTGCCTTTCCGCCTTTTCTGAAAATGCTTATGGAAAAAGAAGAGCCTTCCAAGGTGGCAGGCCTCTGCTACCGCCATGATCATAAGATTTTATCCAATCCCGAAGAAGCCTTTATTGACATAGCCATTGATCACGGCTTGGCTTCGCCTGATACTGCAGATAAAACATGCCGCAAGGCGCTTGAAAAGATAAAAAAGGACCTAAAAGAAAAATACGATAAACAGGATCAATCAGAAAATCTCTTAATTACCTCTTTATGTTTATAATTTTACCAAAACAAATAGTATGTTTTGTGGATGAGTTTTTGAAAATAATCAGAATCATTATAGCAAGAAAGTAATTTTTTCTTTCCCTTAAAAAGGCTGAAAAAAATCGCAAGATTTTTTTCAGCCTTTTTTTCAACCCGGACACTCGTTGTCCGGGTTGAATTTTAAACTCTTCTTCGAAAGGAGGAGAGTGAAATGGAAACAACGGAACGACGCATTGAGTTATTAAAGGTTTTATGTAGGAGACGCCATGATACGATAGAGAATTTAGCCTTCAATTTCAATGTATCAACCAGAACAATACGACGGGACATAGAATATTTAAGCCGAAGCTATCCGCTCTATACGCAAGCCGGGCGGTATGGCGGCGTTTATATCATGGATGGCTATACATTAGATCGGATGTATATGAACGATCAGGAACTATCTGTATTGAAAAAACTTGCTGATGCCCTCAATCAACATCCTATACTTAATTCCGATGAAATCCAAATCTTCCAATCCATAATATCACATTATTCAAAACCAACAATCAAGAAAGGAAAAAACAATGAATCAAAATGAAAAGAACCTATTTAAAGAGTTATGCAGTTTTCGCTCAAACCACTTTGATGAAGAACTTCTTGCATATGCCTCTCCCCATGTATTGGGGCAACTATTCTTCAACCGGATGCAAGGTGTTGCTTTCGGTTGCTTGAAAAAACACGAACTTCTCGGTAAAGTCAACCGAGAATTCCGTAATTCCCTAAAAGCTGCATATGAGCAGAATGTTCGGAAAAATCATGATTTTTATCAGTGCGTCACAATGGTATCAAATCTTTTGTCTGACCTGCCCTTTAAAGTTGCCATGCTCAAAGGGGCGTTTTTATGTAGCCATTATCCCGATGGATATCGTACCTCCAATGATATTGATCTTTTGGTCCTCCCTGAAAATGTCACCGATATCGGAAACATCTTATTTGCTGCTGGCTTTAAGCAAGGAAACTTACGAAACGATGAATTCATTCCCGCCACCAGAAGAGAGATCATCGAATCCAAAATGATGCGCGGAGAAACGGTTCCCTATATCAAAAAGGTTGATCTTCCCACTATGAAATATCTTGAGGTAGATGTGAATTTTTCCTTGGATTATAAAAACAGTGAAACCGATATTCTTCGTTCCATTTTGGAATGCGCAACGATTATTGAAGAAAACGGAATTCTTATTCCCACCCTTTGCAAGGAAGACTTCTTTATCCATCTTTGTGCACATCTTTATAAAGAAGCAACAACCTATCCCTGGATTCGGATGCGCCGAGATATGTCGCTCTATAAGTATATGGATATTTATTTGCTTCTCCATGAATATACCGCCGATCAAATTCAAAATATCTTTACTCGTGCAAGCGAATTGGGTTTGGCTAAGGTGTGTGCATACACCGTTTTGGAGGTGGATGATTTGTTTGATCCCGGCAACCTTGCGGCCACAAGCGCAGCACAAACGATCCTTGAAAAAGATCCCGAATTTCGCCTTCGGGTATATGATCTAGAAAGAAAGACATCCCTTGTATACCAAGTGCATTCGGCAAGCGATCGCTTCTTTTCGGCAGATCGTACTATTCTTTTGAAGGAGGTGGTGCACAATGAAGAAGCTTAATATGCAAAAAAACGAATTGGCCGGTCATCTGATTTCCTTCTGTGGACTCGATGGTTGCGGAAAAACTACAATGATGAATCGACTGATTTCTGATTTGGAAGGGAACCACGATATTTTTATCACAAAGCAACCCACCAACCAAGTGCGAGAATCTCAAATCTTTCGCACCTACATGGATTCTCCCAATCACGATGCATTTGATTATCGTAGCCTCTCCCTTTTGGCAGCCAGCGATCGTGTTCAGCATTGCAACAAGGTTATTAAACCGGAATTGCTGAAGGGAAAATTGGTTATCAGCGATCGTTATTTCTACTCTTGCCTTGCTAATCTCCGGGCGAGGGGATTTAAAGGCGATAAGTGGATCTACGAAGTTGCCCAGTCTATTATCAAGCCGGATATTGCATTCTTCTTCGATGTTCCGGTAGAGGTGGCTGTGGCTCGGGTGCGTAAGCGTCCCGAGGAAAAAGATCGATACATTGATATGGATCTACAATATAAGCTTCGTGATGAATACCGTGCTATTTGCAGAGCAAACCATGGCATTTTAATTTCCACGGAGCAAACAGAAGAAGAAAGCTATCAAAAAGTCAAAACCATTGTTGAAAGGATGATGAAAAATGGAACTTTATAATACCCTTATTGCTGTCATCAAAGATTGCAGCGATATTGAAGAGATCAGCCCGGAAAGCCACTTGCAAAATGACCTTGCATTGGATAGCTTATCCATGGTCACGCTGTTATTGGGGATTGAAGAAGCCTTTGGGATTACTTTGGATGAATCGGATATGAATCCGTTCCAATTGGCGACCGTTCAAGACGCAATCGATCTTGTGCAAAAGTATACAGGTGATCACCATGAATAGTATTCTCGAACTTCCATTGGTGGATCCTGTTTACGCTACTTATAATTATCAGACACCCGGTTCGGCCATCATTCTTAATAACCCTTCCATCAGAAATTGGTATTTGAACCATGTGATGATTCTTGCCTGCAAAAGAGATTTCCTTTCAGGTCGCACAACACCGGATCTTGAACTAAAAAATTCCTTTTGGTTTCAAAACCCTCATCTTGAAAAGATTTGGTATGAGATGCGCTATCTAAAGGGATATGTAAATACCGCAATCAAAAATCTCCTTGATAATGGGTATTACGTTTATTTCATCGGCGTTGACGACTTTTATGTAGAAGGAAAAAGCTGGTACAAGGAGAATCATTTTAATCATGACGGTCTGATCTGCGGTTATAACCGAGAGGATAAAACCTATTGCATCTGCGCCTATGACCAAAATTGGATCAACCAAAAATTTTGGACTTCTCAAAGCGGCTTTGAAGCCGGTCGAAAAGCGATGTTTAAGCAAGGTATTTACGGAAACATCTGCGGCCTCAAGCCCAAGATGGATCGAATCGACTTTCACCCGCATACTGCATTAAATACCATTGCTGAATACCTTGATTCCTCCATGGAGAAATATCCGGAGGATGGGGTTGGGGTTGTCAATGGGATTGTTGTGCAGGAGTATTTAGCTAAATACATTGATAAATTATATGATGGCTCTATTCCCTACGAACGAAAGGATCGCCGGATCTTCCGCTTGATATGGGAACACAAAAAGGTGATGCTTGAGCGCATTCAGTGCATTGAAAAAGCCCTGAGGATGGATTCGTCCATCAGTCAGAAATATGCGCCCTTGGTAGAGGAAGCAAACTCCATGCGAATGTTATACGCCTCCCACCAACTGAAACGAAGGGATTCCCTTCTGCCGATTATCCGCAATAAGCTGCTGAGGCTTAGAGAAAACGAAGAAAAGATCTTAAAAGAATTGATTTTAAAAACAGGAGGACTTGAAAAGAAATGAGACTTTGGGAATTTATTAAAACAAATATGTTGCACACTCCTTTCCAAAAGGTGCAGGAAGATCAAGCTGAGTTGACCTTTGAAGAAATTACAATCTGGGCAGAGCTTTTTGCAAAGAAACTGAAAGGGATTCAATGCTGCGCCATCCTTTGCCAATCCGAAATGGCCTCCTCCATGGCATTACTTGCCTGCATTGCAGCCGGAGTTACAGCATTGCCGCTCTCCATGCGCTATGGAGAATTGCATTGCAATAAGATTCTAGATGCGATCCGCCCTGATGGTGTGATTACAGATGAAGATGGAATCTTTCATATTCGCACCTTATCGGACAGTACTTATGTTGAACCTTCGCACCATCCTGCGCTGATCATGTGCACTTCCGGCACTACCGGTACGCCGAAAGGCGCTATGCTCAGTGAGGATAACATTATGACCAATGTTTCGGATATTGCCGTTTATTTTGATATCGATACAACCGATACCATTCTCATTTCCAGACCTCTTTATCATTGCGCAGTATTGACCGGTGAGTTTCTTACTGCATTGGTCAAGGGCGTAAAGATTCGTTTTTATTCTCAAAGCTTTAATCCGGCAAAAATGCTGGAGCTGATCAAGCAGTATCAAATTACCGCATTTTGCGGAACACCTACCCTGCTTCGCATGATGGGGCAGTTGAATCGCAGCGATAGCGGCGACTCATTGAAATCCATTTGTATCAGCGGGGAATGTATGGGGAAAGAAGCCGGGCTTTCTATTGCTAGGGCTTTTCCTCAGGCTGAGATTTACCATATTTACGGTTTGACTGAGGCCTGCCCGAGAGTGAGCTATTTACCGCCCAATTTATTTGAAGAATTTCCCGATTATGTGGGAATTCCTTTGGATTCGGTTCAGGTAAAGATCCTTGATCCCAATGGAAATCCTGTTTCCATTGGACAGGATGGAACCCTTTGGGTTAAGGGGAAAAATGTAATGCTGGGTTACTACAACGAACCCAAAAAGACCTCAAAGATTTTAAGGAATGGCTGGCTTTGCACCGGCGATATTGCCCAAATGAATGAATATGGTCTTTTAAAAATTAAAGGCAGAAGTGATCATCTGATCATCAAAGCCGGAATGAATATCTATCCTGCCGAGATCGAAGATTCTTTGAAAATGGATCATCGGGTGCGAGATGTGTTGGCTTATGGGTTTGATACTGCTTACGGAACCCAGATCGGCATGAAGATCGTTGGTGATTTCAATACCATTGACGAAGTCAAACGCCTATGCTCCGAATTTCTTCCGGCCTATCAAATTCCTGTAAAAATTGAGATTGTGGACTCCCTGCCCAAAAACAGCTCCGGCAAAATCATTAGGAGGGTTGAAAATGCTTGAATACGAGAAGAAGTTAATGCTTACTGAGCAGGAATATCGGCAATTGCTTCATGCGTTTCGTGAAGATTCCACTGCAACTTTGCAAACCAATTTCTATTTTGATACTGATGATTTCGGCATGAATCAAAAGGGGATAACCTGCCGTATTCGGAGTAAAAACGGCAAATTCAAGGCCACAGTTAAAAATCACCTGAAAAATCATTCCGAGCTCAGCATTGAGAAAACAATGGATCTTGGAAGCCAATTGGACCTTCAGGTTTTTGAAACGATGGGATTGCATTTACAGGGGTGCCTCGTTACCGAACGATGCGTTGCCTATAAAGACCCTTTTTGCGAATTTGTATTGGATCGCAATACTTACCTTGGCCATACAGACCATGAATTGGAGATTGAATACGCAGTTGAGCAAGAGCACCTTGCTACCTGCTTATTGAATAAATCCGCCCATATTCTTTTTACTGCCGGTATCATCGAAAGTAAAGAAGAATTTCTCTCTCGTGTTGGCAGTTCTGCGAGTAAATCTCAACGATTCTTCGAGCGCAGGAGTATGAAATAAACTGCGGAAAGGAGGTGATAAATGTGAATTCCATTTTAGAAAAAATTCATTTTTTGCGAAAAGGTCTCCCTATGGAAATTGATCGCAAAAACAATAACCGCTATCGCATTGTTTTTCAAGAAGAGGATGGCAGTAAAACTGCTTACTACTTTAATTCACCGATCTATAATTCCATCAGTCGAAAACTGATCGATCTAAAATTTGAGCAGAACGGCTCCGCTGTCTCTTTAACCGGGAGTAATGCCTCGGTTAGCGTATCCAGCGAAATCAAGATGCAAAACGACGAAGGTTTTTGCCGAGTGCAAACGGGGAAACATCTCACTCATTTTTTTGCAGACCATCTGCAATATGAAGAAGATACCCTATATCCTGCTACCAATGGCATTGCCTATAAAGCGCCCTGCAAAGGGGGTGGCTCTATTTCCTTTAATCTGGAGATCAGCGCTCCTTATATGGATCTGCGAGCAAACGATAAATGCTTTGCGGTAATGCGCGAGAAATTTCGTCCGTTTATGAGCGTATCCTGTATCGGTTCGCTAAATGAAAACGGTGAACTGATCGCGCCCGCAACTCTACGGTATCAAAAGATGGACGACCGCCATTATAAATTGACGGTTACTCCCTGCAGTCCCTTGAGCAGCTATGTTCTCTTTGAGATCAATCTGTATGAGCCGAAATTGCTGCAGGATACCACGGTTGAAAGCAAAAATCCAGCAGTCAACAATGCTTTTGGCGGAATGGGCTTTATTGGTAACACTGCCGCTTTCGGCGAGCAATGGCTCTACTCCAGATTGGATTTTTCCAAATTTCCGGAGCTTATGGATAAGCAGATCCGGCGCTCGGTATTGCATATTCCTAAATACAATACCGTTGCCGCCCCTTTGAAACTTTTTCAGACAGCGATCCGCTTTTGTAGTTTTGGCTCGACTTGGAACAATAAAGTTCCTTCTATCGACAAAACGCTATTCTCAGACGATCAAAGTAATTATAGCAACTTTGATATTACGTCCTTTATTACCGATCCGCGCACCAAGCGGATGGTAATGACCGGCGGGATGATCCTCAGGCCTCAAAAGAAAGATGGGGGCTTTGCGGCCATTGCCACCGGCGACAACTGCTATACACCGCTCATTTTAGAAATAAATTATAAATAAAAGAAAGGAAACTAATACAATGAGTAACAATATTTTAAACGAAGAGCTTTATCTGGATCCCCAGTCAGAGATCACAGAAAGAAGCCTGACAAAAACCAAAAACACCGTCTTGGACTCCTCCAATGCGGCAGGTGCTTCCGCTCTGTCGGTTGCAAGCGACTATTGCTTGGGAAGCGATTCTAATTATAAGGATACGGCGTATACTCTACCTTTTTATACTTCGATCTCCAAAACCATCGAGACCCCCTATGACACCATTTGGTTTAAGTTTACAGCGAATAATCCGGAGTATCATCCCAATGGCGATGCGCATCTATATACTTTTGAAACCTACAGTTCCGTTGGTACTTGTATGCAACTTTATGATTCTTATCAAAGTGCACCATTGGTTGTTGAGGCTGATTCCGACTCCAACGGCGGTGTTCGCGTTGAACACTCGCTTCAATATGGAGAGACTTATTATATTGCAATTTTATCTTATGAAAACGCCGTAGGTGGTTTCAATATTCTGGTTAGCGCAATGCTTCCCGATAGTGAAGAAGATAACCCACCCGAGCAATCTTGCGGTTGTAATTCTATGGAAAATGCCAAGTATCTCGGTCTTAGAGAAGCAGTAACAGAGACGATCAGCGAAGCAGAAAGTGAGCATTGGTACAAATTTATCGCCAATGCAGAAGGAGCACACAGCAACGGAAACCAAGGCCGCTATTCAATCTTTGTTGTTACCGATGCACCTTTGTTCGGTTATATTTATAACAGCAATGGAACTTTAATTACTGAAAATGAAAGTACTGATGGAGCAGATAATTTTAATTTCGAACTCACAATGATGTTGAATCAAGGCCATACCTATTATCTGCGCCTTTCTGATCGCTTCTCTTTCATTCCTGAATACACTTTCCATATCGATTATTATGATGAATCTTACGCCCCCGATGATGCATACAGCTCTACAACAGACGAAGAAGAGGGCACAGCAGAAAATAATACGCCCGAGTCGATTATCGCTGACCCGGTTGATGCCTATTCCGGCGCCCATACTGTAAAAGTTGATCTTATGAATCTTTTTGGTGGGAAGAATCTATGCCTGAATGCAACCTATAATTCCTCTCAGCGTGGCAATGGCGATCTGGGTATTGGCTGGACTCATAACTTTGAAAAATTTATTGTTGCCTGCGATGGTGGAAAGAGAGTTTATGAAAAAGCCTCTGTTTACCGCACCTATACTGTTTTGAATATCGGAGAATGCACCGAGTATATTTGCTCGGCCGGTGATCGTCAGGGTTATGTCCTGACCGAATGTGCAGATGGCTATTATCTCAACTGCAATGGTGAGCGAACCGAGTATTATAACCGCGCAGGGCAGTTGGCGGAGATTGTGGACCGCAATGGTTTTGTAACAACCCTGACCTGCGAAGGAACCACTTTGCAGATTACCGATCAGCTGACCGGAAGAAGCATTTATCTTGCCAAAAATGATGCAGGTAAGGTGGAGCGCATCTATGATGAAAATGGAAGAAGCGTTGAGCTGACTTATGAGGGTAATTATCTAATCAACATTTGCGATGTGCATGGCAACAGCCTTTTTTATGCTTACGATGAGCAAGGTCGAATGAAAGCCGGCCTCGATGGAAAAGGCACCCGATATTTCTATAATATCTATGATGCTAGCGGGCGAGTAATCAGCCAGAAGGATGCTGTGGATAACCCTGCTACTATTTTCTCCTATGACGGAAATGTTCGCAACACCACCGACCGCACCGGTGCAAATAGCAACCGCACCTTCAATAATGATGGGTTGCTGATCAGCTATACCGATGGAGAGGGCAATACTAAGACCTATACCTATGATGAGCGATTTAATATTGCTTCCGAAACCGATGCCTTGGGTAATACCGTTTTAACCGAATATAATGACTTTAATAAGCCGAGCACAAAGACGGATCAAAATGGAAACGTCACCCTCTACGGCTATGATACTGTCGGCAATCTGACCACTGTCACCTATCCCAATGGTTCCTGCGAAACCTTTGCCTATAATTCCCGCAATCAGTTGATCCGTTATACTGATCTGCGCGGCACCGTTACCATCTTTACCTATGATGCCAACGGTATGCCTGCATCCAAGAAGGTCGGCAGCCGCAATGCCATTCAGTATGTTTACGAAAACGGCCTTTTAATGAGAGAGACCGATGCTAAGGGCAATACGACTCACTATTGCTATAACACACTCGGTCAGATGACCTGTAAAACCGATGCGGCAGGCCATACTACCTGCTACCGCTATGACCTTTTGGGGCATCTTCTGGAAGCGATTGACGCCAATGGCAACAGCATCACCTATGCCTATGATTGCAACTATCAGAAGGTATTGGAGCGAGATGCTAATGGTAATGAAACCCGCTATGAATATAACGGAAACCTCAAGCCCAAAAAGGTAACCTTCCCCAACGGCAGCACCTTTGTTCAAAACTACGATGGCGAAGATCGGGTTGCCTTTACCGTTGATCAAAATGAAGGTTTGATTGTTTATGGCTACGATAAAGCCGGTCGAAAAACCTCTGCCAGCTATTCCTATGGTGCAGTTATTTCCTATGAATACGATGCGGTGGGCAATATTGTGAAAGAGATCAATCCTAAAGAAGCTTCGGTTTTGCGCACCTTTGATCCTTGCGGCAATGTATTGACCGTTACCGATGCGGATGGCAATGTTACCCGCCATCAGTATGACTGCATGGGTCGAGTTATTCGCAGCGTCAACGCAACTGCCGGTGCAATTCTTTATGAATATTCCCCTGCAGGGGATCTTCTTCGCGAAACCGATGCTCTGGGCAATCAAAAGACCTATACCTACGATGCCTTCGGAAACCGCCTCACTGCTACCGATGCTATGGGGAATACCACCACCTTTGCCTACGATGCCAATAACAATCTGATCTCCACTACCGATCCTTTGGGCAATACGACCACCTATCAGTATAATTGCCTCAATCAGTTGGTGCGCACCGTGGATGCTAAGGGCCAGACCGTATCCTTTGGTTATGATGCTCTGGGCCGTCGTATTTCGGTTACTGACGCACGCGGGAACACCCTGACTACTGAATATGATCCTTGCGGTAATGTGCTCTCTGAATATGATGCAAAAGATCATCGTATGCGTGGCTTGATCTATAATGAAATGAATCTGCCCACCTCTATGACCGATGCGGCCGGGCGCACTTCCAATTATGAATATGATCTGCAGGGTAACTGCGTAAAAACCACTGATCCTCTCGGTCAGATCAAAGAAATGGAATATGATTATCTCCGCCGCAATACCAAAGTGATCGATCCTTTGAATGGTTCCTCTACCGCCACCTATGATATGCTCGGCAATGTAACCGCATTGACCGGTCCTTTAGGCGGGAGCACCACCTATGGCTATGATTCCATGGGCCGGATGATCAGTGAATCTACTCCATCCGGCGGTCAGCGTGCCTTCACCTATAATGCATTGAATTTGCGTGAGCAGTTGACCAATGCCAAGGGGCAGAAGCATCAGTTCTTCTATGATGCTATGGGCCGAATCACCGGGCACCTCAGCGAGGAGGATGCGGTCAGCTATACCTATGATGCCAATGGCAACATTCTTACCGTAACCGCCCAAAACGGAACCGTTTCCCGCACCTATGATGCTCTCAATCGGGTGGCAAGCTATGTCGATACCTTCGGCAAGACGATCCGTTATGCTTACGATTCTGTAGGCAATCTTATTCGTCTGACCTATCCCGATGAGACCGAAGTAACCTATACCTATGATGCCAATCATAATCTCCTCTCCGTTACCGACTGGGCAGGGCGGGTTACCACCTATCAGTATGATGTAAATAATCTTTTGATCGGTTGCGTGAAACCCGATGGCAGCGTAACCACCACCACCTATGATGATGCCCATCGGGTCATCTCCAGCGTGGAGAAGTTAACTGATGAAACCGTTATCTCCGGCTTTGAGTATACCTATGATGAGCTGGGGCGGATCGTCAGCGAAAAAGATATTGCCAAAAACCTCCAAATGTGCTATACTTATGACGAGCTCTCCAGAGTGACTAAGCGCACTCTTTTGGATCTTGCCACTGAGCAAAGCACCGAAGAGCAGTTTGCCTACGATGCGGCGGGCAATATTACCGGCTCCGGTGATACCCTCTGCACCTATGATAGTAATAACCGTCTGACTGCCTTTGCCGGAAGTTCCCTTGCTTACGATGCCGAAGGCAATCTTTTGAAGATCAATGGATCTTTGAGCAATACTCCCACCGATTTCTCCTATGATTCTTCCAACCGCCTGATTTCCGCAGGTAACCTTGCATATACCTATAATGCAGAGGATACCCGAATCCGCGCGATCAATGGTAATACCGAATCCCTCTATACGTACGATACCACCGCCCGTTTGAGTAGATTGCTTACTAAAACGGAAAACGGCGTTATTACCAAGTATGTCTACGGCATGGGGCTAATTGGGGAAGAAACTGCAAGCGCCTTCACTACCTACCATTTTGACTATCGCGGCAGTACTGTTGCGGTAACGAATTCTTCCGGTACGATCCTCGATACCTACCAATATGATACCTATGGGAAACTGATCAGCGGCGGTGAATCCTTCAAAACGCAATTCCTCTATAATGGTCGCGATGGCGTCATGACCGATTTAAATGGTCTTTGCTATATGCGGGCAAGATACTATAGCCCCGTCCTGAGAAGATTCATCAATGCCGATATCGTAGCCGGCTCCCTCTCCGATGCCATTACTCTTAACCGTTATGCGTATGCCAATGGAAATCCCGTTTCCAATATTGATCCGTTTGGATTGAGCTCTAGTGAAACAGATGAAGAGTTTTGGAGGCATATATGGGAAGGAATGAAAAACGAAGATGGAACAAGTTCAATATACGACAACAGACGTATTTCATATCATCGCAACGATATATTTCATGACCAATTAGTCGTATGGGATAATTACTCGGATGTTAGCGGATTTGGGTTTGAATTTAGCTTAATCCGAGGCGGTTGGGAATATGATAAGTTGGATCTTTCTTTATTTGATTTAATTAATGTTTCGGGTTCCTTTGCTTTTAATCCAAAAAAACTGATATTTGACTTTTCTTTCAAGATATCTTGCTATACTCCTAGCATTTCTTTTATGCTTGGCGATTATAAAATCACCCTTAGTTATGATATAGGTGTTGTCGCTTCGCTTCCTTTTTCGAAAGATGACAAGAAATTCAGATACAATTTTATTACAATAGAGCGAAAATAATTATTTTAAAATCACTGTTTTTATATAGTAGAAGGAGTAAATATTATGAAATTCAAAAAGTTCATAGTTATTTTGCTGGCCGCAGTTTTTATTTTAACTCTATTTACATCTTGTGAAAAATATGTCATTGATAAAGAAGAAGTATATAGTTGTACAGAGGAATTTGTTCTTGCGCTTGAGCAAGAAAACTACGAATATATGTCAACCTTATGCCACCCCGATTGGCCTGCGTCACCAGAAGGATTACAATCCTTTTTTCTTAATAAGAAATTGCAATCTCATGTTGCTTTTATTAACGGAGTTTCAATCAAAGAATATAAAAATGTCAGAATCGCTGCATATGATTTTAGAATCAAAGGAGCTTACTTTAAGTTGGATTTTTACATAACGGTTGACAATGTCGATCTTTATACAACTTTAGAGTTCGCAAAAAACAGCCATGGATTTGGAATTTATAATATTACAATATAAATTTGTTACATTATAAAAATATTTTGGTTTGTATTTTTTTCGGAGTAAAACAGTGATTTCAGTCGCGTCTTTTTGGCGCGACTGTTTTTTTGTAATTGAATTTAAAAATACGGTCAACAGGTGTCCTCCTATCTCATTACAATGAAATCAAAAATAAAAAAGGAGGTATAACGATGATTCGATTCAGTTATCCAAAAGAAAAAATCAAAAGACTTGGTTTGGAGCGGGAGGCTTTTTGTATCCGGCTCTCTTCCAAAACCGATGAGGCGGCTAAGCTTGCTTTCAAGATTCTGAGTTCCCTTGAAAAGAACTGTGATATTTTCTTAAGAGCAACCGGAATTGAAGATGAAATTCAAGAAATGAAAAAGCAGTTTCCTCACGATTCCTTTTTGCTAAACGAAAACTACCGAGAAAAGAAACGCGGCAAGCATAAGGGAAATCAGGAAATCTTTATTTCTTTTGAAGACCCGGCTGCTCTGTCGGGAATTCTTTATGATTGGCACTGCTCTCCGCGTCAAGAAAAAAGCGTCTTCATCACTTCCAAAAGAGCCTTGGAACGCTTTTATGTGGGGCAAAGTCTTTTCAGCGATTCAAGTGACCTTTTGAAAAAGTTCTGGCCCTATATCTTTGGATGCTTAGAGTGTGATCCCCATGCTAAATGGAATACTTATCAAATTACGGTGCGAAAAGAATGTCGCTCCCTCGTCGAAGCGATTATTAAAGAGTGTGTTTAATAAAAGATGGCTGCATTTTAAAGTTGCGGCCATCTTTTATTGTGAGTACGGTTTATCGGTCAGTTGTATTTGTATAATAAGATTAGTAAAGGGAATTTAAGATGCTCCAACTTTAATCTAAACAGCTTTTAAGATGCCTTGGGCCGACGAATTTCTGACTTTTTTAAAAATTTCTGTTGACAAGGAATTATTTTCCTAGTATAATGTTTACAGATTAGCGAACAGGCTAACAATGATGAACATTTGAAATGGGGAGTTGAAAATGTTGGAAAATAAAATGCCTTTTGGGGAGTATATCCGGCACCGCCGGGAAGAACTCAAAAAGACCATGCGAGGCGTTGCAACCGAAGTGGAGATTTCTCCCGCTTATTTATGTGATATTGAAAATGGTAATCGCAAAGCTCCCGAGCGCTTTTTGGAAAAATTCATTCAAGCGCTGGAAATTACCGATCCGGACGAACAAAATCGTTTTTACGATCTTGCCGGAGTTAGCAAAAATGGGCAGCATAGCGATATCAATACTTATATCGATGGCTTGCCCTCTGCCAGAATGGCGCTTCGAACAGCAAGAGATCATAATTTTACCGACGAAGATTGGGTTGAGCTTATCAAGATCATCAAAGAAAAAAAGAAATAAAAAAGAAAGGTGATGACTTATGCGGCTCAAAGCTCCTCAAAAACAAAACGGAATGTATCTTCTTTCCAAAGATCAGATTGAAGATATCGCAACGGAGATTATCGGTCATTATTATCCTGAAAATCTGGTCCATTCCACTCCTTTGGATACCATGCATTTCATGCAAGAGGTTTTGGGCTTGAGCGTTCGTCGTGCAAATATCGGGGCTTTCGGTTCCGGAATTCTGGGGCTTACTGTTTTTGATGATGAAGTTGAGATTCCATCCTATAATGAAATGTATCAACCGATCGTATTGAAAGAAACATTCGGAACGGTTTTGATCAGCAAAGATCTTTTTCATGCAGACAACCTTCCTCGCCAGCACTATACCGAAGCTCATGAAGCAGCTCATTTTATTCTTCATCGCGATTATTATCAAAAGGCTTTGACATCGACCGCAAACCGCACCGCAAGCACCTTTCAATTTATTGCTTGCCGAGAGATCGGAAAGCCTATCGCTTCCCCGAAAAATGACCACCAATGGCTTGAATGGCAAGCGGATCATTTAGCGGCCGCTTTGCTTATGCCAAAAGAGATCTTTCGAAATTTTGCGCGTTCTGTTATGCAAAATAAAGGAATCTCAGCCGGATATATCGCCGATGGCTATACCAGCCGTCGGCAGATCGAAGAAGTTACATCTGCTGTTGCGGAGCGATTTTTCGTTTCTCGCCAAGCGGCTCAGATTCGTATGAACCATCTCAACCTCATTCAAAAACCAAATTTCAATCTACTTTAAGTATCTATGGATACGGTGAAATTTTCACCGTATCTCTTTTTCACCACAATGTTCACAAAAATGCGAACAAGCATAAATACAGGAGGAGAAATGTTATGAAATATATTCGTTGCCCCATCTGCACCCGCCGCCTTTTTGATTCCAACAAAAAAATTTTCATTGAAGTTGTTACAGAAGCCAATGCAAGAATATCTGATTTCATTATGAAATGCGATCGGTGCAAAAATCAGTTATCTGTTGTATTAGATAAATAACTTAATATAATTTTGTACATCGCACAATGCACCAACATATGAGCATGACAAATAGTATTCAAACACTATTTGTCATGCTCTTTTTATTTTCAAAGAAAGGAGGATGGTTTGATGGGAACAGCCGAACGAAGACTTGCGATCATGAAGCAGCTCTGCCGCGTAAGACATGTTACCATGGCTTCTTTAGCAGAGCAATACAATGTTTCCATTCGGACCATCCAACGAGATATTTTTGAACTCACCTTTCTGATGCCTTTAGATATAAAATCCGGTCGCTACGAAGGCGGTGTTTATGTAATTGGGGATTACACAATGGACCGGATGTATATGACCGAAGAAGAACTTGATCTTTTGCTTAAGGTTAAAAAGATGGTTAAAGAAGAGCTTTCAGAGCAGGAAAACAGGTTGTTTGATCTTTTGATCCAAACCTACACCAAACCCGCTAAAAAATCCGCTTAAATAGGACAAAAAGTGTCTTGATAGCCATTTAAAATACAAATGCAGCCAAGCAAAAATAAAAAAGAAAGGAGATTTTTCATGGAAGATGTACAGATCGTTTTGGCAAGGCATGAGCAAAAACTGCAAACATTGGAGCGAGAAATCGATGGGCTGAAAGCTGTTCAAATCGAGATCCGCACTATGAATGAAACCTTAGTTACTCTTGCCAATGAACTCAAACATACCAACGAGCATCTGGCTCGCAATGAAAAAAAGATCGATGAAATGGAGCAGATCCCCAAAATGCGCATTCAGCAGATCATTACTGCCATCATTGCGGCATTGGCGGGCGGCATTATTTCTGCAGGCATCTCTATGATTTTATCTTAAGGAGGTAAACAATGAATTATTTGGACTATATCAAAACCGAATTGCTGATCTTGATTCCTGTCTTATATTTTATTGGAATCGGATTCAAAAAGAGCAAAATGCCCAATAAATGGATCCCGCTATCCATTGGCCTTATTGCGATCCTGCTTTCCGCCTTCTGGATCATCGCGACCAGCGAGATCAACGGAATCAAAGATGCTGCTGCAGCCGCTTTCAGTGCGATCACGCAGGGTGTGCTTGTAGCGGGCGGAAGCGTTTATGCCAACCAGCTATACATCCAATCCAAGAAGGAGGAATAAGCAATGGATATTATTAAAGCGCATGCAACCAAAAATTTATGCTATATTACAGCCAAAAAGATGACTCCCAAAGGAATCGTTGTCCATTCGACCGGTGCTAATAATCCCTATTTAAAAAGATATGTGGATTGCCCGGAGCAGGTCGGTAAAAATGCCTATGGAAACCATTGGAATACCGCAACGCCGGAAGGGCGAAAGGTATGTGTTCATGCTTTCATCGGATATGACAAAAACAAAAAGATTCGAATTGCAGAGATCCTACCTCTAAATATCTGCTGTTGGGGAGTTGGAAGCGGAAAAAAAGGAAGTTATAACTTTTCTCCCGCTTATATTCAATTTGAAATTTGCGAGGACGGGCTTAAAGATAAGGCTTACTATCAAAAGGTCTTTGCTGTTGCGGCAGAATATGCCGCCCATCTTTGCAAAACCTATCATCTTACTGCAGATCAGATTGTGGGCCACCATGAAGCCCACCTCAAGGGGTATGGTAGTAACCATAGCGATCCGGATCATTGGATGAAGAATTTCGGCGAATCTATGGAGGATTTTCGAAATGCAGTAGCTAAGCTTTTGAAGCATGATAAAAAGCCCTCTGAAAAGAAAACTTCTTCCTCTGCTCAACTCAAAGACGGAGATTTGGTTTCCATTGCCGATAATGCCACCTATTATACCGGCGATAAACTTCCGGATTGGGTAAAGAAACAACGCTGGTTTGTAAAAGGCAATTCAAAAACCGACCGGGTTGTGATCGATAAAAATGAAGCCGGCACAAAATCCATCTGTAGCCCGATTCATCGGAAATATTTAACCTTGGCCAAGGCTGCAGCCAAGAAGGAAACTTCCAATGCTACCGGGCTCCCTTATCAGGTGAGAATTACAACCGACGCCTTGAATATTCGAAAAGGCGCAGGAACCAATACTGCCAAAGTTGGCTGTATTACCGATCGAGGGATCTATACGATCGTTGCTGAAAAGAGCATCAATGGCTCCTCCAAATGGGGCAAGCTCAAATCGGGCATCGGCTGGATCGCTCTTAATTACACTAAAAAAATCTAAAAGTTGCCCTTTGCAACAATGCAAAGGGCAGCATAAAAAGAAAGGAACTATGAACAATGAATGAAAAAAGAATGGGTGCAGAGGAAGAACTTTATCTTGCACCCGAAAATGAAAATCCGGCAGAGGTTCATATCTCTGCCAAAAAAGAGGAGAAGGTTTCTATTCCCACGGAAAAGAAAGATTCTCAAAGAAAAGAGCCGGAGTGCGAAATTGAGGCGCTCCGCACCGAAAACCGCAAGGTGTTTCGAATGAAGGATGGTAGCGAGCGGGCAGTTATTTATCCCGCCACCATCCATATGCACAACGATGAGACCGGCACTTTCGAGGAGGCCGATCCCACGCTGATCCGGGATGATGATCCCCATTATTATCGCAATAAAAAGGGGCGTTTTACCGCTCGATTTAATTGCGATGAGGCAAATGATGAGTTGTTTGTCATCGAGCAAGGGATGCATCGTGTCAGAGTAGAAGCCAAAAAGACCAAGAAAGATCGCATGGGCGGCGGTGCGCCTGCCTTGCGAGAAAAAATCTTGGTCTTTGAGGGCGCAGAGGCCGGGGCGGATTTTGAATATTCTGTTACCAATAGCGGCGTAAAGGAAAATATCATTATTAAGGAAAAGGCACCGATCTATCGGTATTCCTTTTTGCTGCATTGCGAGAATGTATGCCCGGATTACGATGAAAAGAGCAAACGCCTGGCCTTCCTTAGCAATGAAACCGGAAAAGAGATCTTCTTCATTCCTGCGCCCTTTATGAAGGATTCAGATGGAGCAGTTTCGACCAATGTATCTTATGAAGTAAAAAATGCATCGGATGGTGTTGTCCAGATGACGATCCTGGCGGATAGCGGCTGGATCAACGCACCCGAACGCGCATTCCCCGTTGCAATCGATCCGCAGATCATGATGAGTGGCAGCGGCGCTATGACAACCTATCATTGGGAGGACGGTGTTATTCAATCTGCGTCAATGAACCAACATCGCATTGGTTCGTGGAATACTACTGTATCGGATAAATATGTTTCTTCTGGATTGGGTGAAGCTGATCCGGTAATGACAACCAACCTCTCAAGCATTTTTACCGCACAGGAGATTGCGGATGCACCGGTACTGCCCATCGGCCAATACACCCAAAGTTATATTTCTTGCCCCGGCGAGAAAAAAATATTCAAGATTATTGCTAATACGGGCGGAGATCAACTTGATTCCTCGGGATATAGTTTTTATACCTTCAACGGAACGGGAATGGTTCCGTATCTTGGCGCTTATCTTTATGCCGGCGATTCCTTTGTTTGCGGTGGTAGTAGCGACCCTGGAAACTCTTTTCTGCTCAGCGAGAAGCTGGCATACGGTGAGACTTATTATCTTGTGGTTTGCGCTAATTATGACAACACAGGCTATTTTGAACTGATTCCTCGCATTATGTTGGCTTGCCACACTTATCGTATGTATATGAATCTGGCTTTACCCACCCTGCCGCGCAATCCGAGAATTAAAAAGGTGGAACTAACTTTCCATCAGACGAATGTTAATACCTCCGGCGGTTCGGGTAAATTAGGTTTGTATCATGTACCAGACAAACTTGCAACATCGTATTCCCCCCGCCATGATGGGGAACTAATTGATTTTTGCAATATCAAAACTGATATGTCGGAGGCAGTAAACCCGATTCCCTATAACTTTGATATTACCAAACTTTATGATAGACTGGCCAACAATGAATTGGAATATTCCAATCTCCTGTTAAAATTAATCGAGGAGGATTGCAACAATGGCGTTTATGTAGATATCGGCGGTAGTGTAGGTTCGGAGTTTGCTCCCGAACTCAGTATCACCTATGAGACAAACTACGGAATCAATACCTCCTCCCGCACCCATACTCATGAGCTGGGTCGCTTTGGGCAGGGGAGCATCGATCTGCAGTGCGGTAACCTGATGTTTGAAGCGGAAGACTTTGCTTGGGCAGGCAATCGAATGCCTGTTGCCGTCAAGCATCTCTATAATAGCGCGTTGTCAGACTATTCCTATACAAACAATGATAGCATCGACCTTCATACAGCAAATTTTGATGCCATGAAGCTCGGCAACGGTTTCAAACTCAATCTGATGCAGAGCATGAAAGAAAAGCGCTTTATGGCGGAGGGAGTGAGCCATGACGGATATGTATGGATCGGAGAAAACGGAGAGGAAACCTATTTCAAACCGACCGATAACGCGAATATTTTTAAATGCATCGACGATGATGAGATGGTCTTTGATAAATCTACTCTTACCCTGACCATGGGCGATGAGATTTATACCTTTGATTCGATGGGCAGATTGGTGAAGATCACCGATGCAAATAAAAATACCCAACAATTGACCTATACGGAGAACCGCCTCACCTCGGTGACCGACGGTGCCGGTCGTGAATTCGCCTTTGGCTATGATGGTAGCGGACACCTCACCGCCATTACCGCTCCTGATACCAGCGCGATCGAATATACCTATAATGGCGACTTGCTTGAGGTAATTAAATACCCTGATGGCAGTAAAGCAACCCTGAGCTACTCTGCGGGCAGACCCTCCGAGGTAACTCTAAAGGATGCCTTGGGCAATGCAGTATATAAGGTTGCTTATACCTTTGCCAATAACCGCGTTGCGAGCGTTACTGAATATGGGGTGGAAAACGGGACTTTTGTGCTCGGTGCATCCACCGCCTATGACTATTCCGCCGCCGCACGCAGAACGATTGTGCAGACCACCGAGCTTGCCGACACTGCAGAAGGCGAAACCGAGGATCGCATGATCAAGACCGTCTATACCTTCGATCATGATGGCGAGATCATCAGCGACTATGTCTATGCAGAGGATCTTGGCAATATGGGCATTGACGGAGAGGCAAGCGGTATTCATCCCTATGCCGGTGAAGGCGGCGCAGGCGCGATTCGCAACGCCACCAACCTTCTGCTCAATCATACCTTTGCCTCTATGGACAGTTGGCAAGAAATTATTGGTAATCCCTATGATTTTGAATGCCATACCGGCGAATTTGAAGGGTATACGAAATTCGGCAAGAATTATTTGTGTATGAATTATTTCGCCGACGATTGCATTGAAAACGGTGTTTATCAGGAAACTCCCACCCTCCCCGCCGGAGAATATACCTTCTCGGCCTATATTTTTGAAGAAGATTCAATGGATCGGCTGTATGATGCCAATGCTTTTATTCGAGTAATCGGAGAGTATGGCAGGATCCTCGCAGTCAGCGAGCCTTCCGGCAAACTCAATGCTGAGCCTCATCGCCTCATCGCACCCTTCACCCTGAAAACTGCTCAAAAGGTCAAACTGCAGATTCTAATGACCGGATCCGGTCATGTATATGTAAGTAACGCACAGCTGGAGAATAACCCCTATGCCAATGCCTATAATCACTTAGAAAACGGTAATTTTGAGCATGATACCCATGGATGGAATTGTTCTGCGGGCGTCAGCCTGTCTGCCAATACCCGCTTCAATATGAGCCATGCCCTGCGGATGGAAGGCGATCTTGAGGCTGAGCGCACTGCCTCCCAGTCGGTAGCGGTCAAGAGCGCGGCCGGAACCCGCGAGACCTTCACCCTCTCCGGTTGGGCCAAGGGCTTTGGTGTGCCGGATCATCAGCGTGAATGCGCAGAGGATGCGATCTTCCGCCTGCGGGCCAAAGTGGTTTATGCTGACGAAAGTGAAAACGAAGAACCTATTACTGCAGATTTCTCCCCCTGCACCGAAGAGTGGCAATTCGTTTCGGTGGATTTTGCCAAGGAGGAGTATAAAGCGGTGGATCATGTTGAGATCTATTGCGAATATAGCTATAACCATGGAACCGCTTATTTCGATGATCTCCAACTGACTCGCGAGAGCATCGAAACCGGCTTGACCGCAGAAGACTTTGTTCGCGAGGTGGCGCCGGAGTCCGATGAATCGGCGGAAGGGAATGCTTCTTCTGAAACCGCCGAGGAAACCGCGCCCGCATTCGAGGAACTGATCGATGCCTTTGGCAATACCCTCACCGAGACCACCTTTACCGATGGTGAGTTTGGCACCATCTACCGTGCTTTCGGCTTTGATGAAGACGGCAACGATCTTCTTCGCGAAACCGATGCAAGAGGGAATATCACCGAATACACTGTAAATGAGGAAACCTCCCGCAATGAGGAGATCACCGACCGCTGCGGTAATAAGACCGCCTATGAATATGATGTGGCAGGCAAGGTGACCAAGGTCATCAGCAAGGATGCCAATGGTGTCGAGCTTGCCAATGTTTCCTATGCCTACGATGCCTTCGATCAGATGACCGAGATTCAGCGCGGCGATGGAATGAAATATATTTTGCAGTATAATGCATATCATAATTTAGAGTCCATCGGTATCTGCGGCGAGTGCGCCCCCTTGGTTTCCTATGCCTATAAGAATGGCAACGGGCGATTGAAAGCGGTTACCTATGCCAATGGGGATACCATGAAGGCTACCTATAATAGCCTTGGCCAGATGGTTGCCGAAAAGTGGTATAATGGGTCGAATGTCCTTATTGCCCACTATAAGTATGTCTATGATAGCGAGGGCAACATCGTCCGCTCTATTGACATGACCGCCAAAAAAGAGTATAATTACTATTACGAAAGCGGCAAGCTGATCCGCGCCTCCGAGTGCAATATCACCCTTGAGGGCGAGATCGTTACCGCAAAGGTGCTTGTCAATTCCATCCTCTATTCTTACGACGATGAAGATCGCATGACCAAAAAGCGGATCGTTCCCGCAAATGGTGCAGAGCAGGTTATCTTCTATGAGAATACCGAGGATGATCAAACAATCGTCAAATTTATTGCCGGCGGCCAAACCGTTACCTCCCATAGCAAGAGCGATTCCTTCGGCCGAAAAGAATTTGATGAATTGCAGATCGGCACCGGCTTTGTCTCCCGCCAATTCGCCTACCATATGGGCGAGGTGACTGATGAGCATAAAGATAGCACCAAGGTCAAATCCACGCCCACCACCCAATTGGTCAGCCGGATCGCCTTCTCCGATGGCAGAACCATTTCCTATGAATATGATGCCGAGGAGCGGATCCGAAAGGTTGTAGATTCCGAGGAGGGCACCACCCGCTATACCTACGATGCCTTGGGCCAGTTGTTGACGGAAACCAAGGACGGTGTCTTGGTCAACTCCATGACCTATGATCACTATGGCAATATTCTTTCCAAGAATGGGGAGCAGTATTGCTATGATGAGGGGTGGAAGGATCGCCTGACCTGCTTTGGCAGCCGGTGCATCGAATATGATGCGCAGGGCAATCCCACCCAATATATGGGTCATACCCTCTCTTGGGAGAAAGGCCGCCAGCTCAAATCCTACGATAATATTCGGTTTACCTATAATGCAAACGGTATCCGTACAAGCAAGACAGTAAACGGCATCAAGCATACCTATACCCTTGATGGAACCAAGATCCTGCGGGAAGCTTGGGGAACCAATGTTTTGATCCCCCTCTATGATAACGAGGATTCTGTTTGCGGTATTATCTATAACGATACTCCCTACTATTTCCAGAAGAACCTTCAGGGCGATGTTATTGCTATCACCAATTGCAATGCAGAGATCGTTGCCAAATATTCCTATGATGCTTGGGGTAAATGCTCCATCACCTGCGATTCCTCCTGCGACTGCGATTGTATTGCGGAAGTAAACCCCTTTAGGTATCGCGGTTATTACTTTGACCGAGAAACCGGGATGTATTATCTCCAGAGTAGATATTACGATGTATTCACATCGAAATTCATAAATGCTGACGATATGGGGCTGCATTTTGCGACTGCTGCATCTGGTTGTTATACACCTTGGCACTATTGTTACAATGATCCAGTTAACTTTATAGATGAATGCGGTTACGCATCTTCAAGTGTGAAGGAGAAAATTAAGTCTTACGCCAAAGAAACCTGGATTGCCTGGATATTGAACAAATTTATCAAAAAAGTTACAAATAATGGAAGACTTAATCTTATAAAATTCAACAAGCTTGGATTAGAGATGCAACTCTTCTTGGAAATGTCTTCAAAGAAGGGGAATATAAAGCTATCTAAATCGAGTATTGAGGCAAGATTTAAAGGAATAAGTTTCAAACTTGGTTGGGGAGGAAAACTTGAGGCTGCTTTGGGGGTGACTATTTTCAAACACACGGTTAGTTTTTTGCGAGGAGTTGACTGGAAAAAGAGTTATTTTGCAATTTCAATTTCCTATGTCACAAAGGATGGCCGTCTTGAGTTCACCACTGGACTTTATGTATCGATTGCGCACTTACTTAAACTCGCTATAGCGGTTACCGTTGTTGGCGTGTGTGTTGTATTGCCAACGCTCGCACCAGCATTTATGAGTGCAATTTCAGCTTTGTCAGCTAAAAGTAAAGTCCTTGTAACAATTGGTTCCACTATTTTAAAAGGGTTAATGTGCATACCAGCAAAGGCTTAATTTACTCGCTTGTATAAATAATTAGAAAGGATCCTTTTCATGAAAAAAGTACGAATAATTGTTTTGGTTGCCGCAATACTCTTCATAGCGATCATAGTTTTTTCTGTGATAAAAACCTTATTAAATGATGGCTATGCATACTATGGCGATGTATGGGAGCCTTCTCCTGAAAGAGCTTTGCAAAAAGCCGCTGAACAAGATTCTGAAACAATGCAAGCATTAACACCCCAAATTATATTTGAAAAGACAACTCTCGATGACATTGTTTTAATGACGTTTCTCTCAAAAAATGACACACTGGTTACAGTTACTTTTATTTCTAATGAAAACGAGAAGTACAGTGTTTCCGGTTGGACAGAGGAATATGATTTGGATCAACCATCAGAATTTTTGATAGACGGCAATCCAAATCAATTTATCCTTTTTCCATATCAAAGACATAACAATATAGTTTTTGGGTGGTGTTACTCAACTGCACAATTTACAGTTAATGGTATCTCTCCAACGAGAAAAACTTTCAGTTTTGATTTGCAAGGAAAGACATACAGCATTGATTTTTGGACGGTTAACGGAAATAGTTCGAACGATGACATATTTATAGAGTATTTTCCTTATTAAAAACACAATGGGACGGTTCTCCTGTGTTGTTTTCCTTCACTAAAAACAGTAGTTTCAGCCTCGCTTTTCTGAAGCGGGGCTGTTTTTCTTTTTTAAAAAGTAATCAAAGTGGACAGTAGATGTCTCCGTTTCTTTTTAAACTTTAATTAACGATTAAACAGAGCATAACAGTTATACTATTTGATTATCCGTGGTCAAAGCAAGATTAGCCTGTTTGTGATCGTTATAAATCAGGGGACGGTTCTGTGATTGAGCAAATTTTTTCTTAAACAAACAATCAGGGGACAGTTCTGAACAATCAGGGGACAGTTCTGTGATTGAATGTTTCCTTTCTAATTAAAAAACAATCGTTTCAGCCTCGCATCACACAAGATGCGGGGCTGTTTTCCTTCACCCTCTCCGGTTGGGCCAAGGGCTACGGTCTTCCCAACCACGATCGGGAAGGGTTGGAAACTCCGATCTTCCGATTAAGGGCAGAGGTATACTATACCAACGGCACTTCCGAACCCTTTACCGCAGATTTCTCCCCATGCACCGAGGAATGGCAGTTTGCCTCGGTTCAGTTTGCCAAGAGTAAGTATTTGGCGATCAAATATATTGAGGTATTCCAAAATCAGGGGACGGTTCTGTGATTGAGCAAATTTTTTCTTAAAAAACAATGGTTTCAGCCTCGCTTCATTTTGAAGCGGGGCTGTTTTTCTTCGCTACACTCTCCATTGACATCTTTGCCTTGAAAGTGTATAATTATATCATAACATTAGCTTTGGAAATATCCTTTCCAAGAATGGGGAAGCTTATTCCTACGATTCCATTTGGAAGGACCGCCTCTCCTATTATAATGGCTTTACCTTCACCTACGATGAACAGGGCAACCCTCTCAACTATCTGGGTCATACCCTCACCTGGGAGAAGGGCCGTCAGCTTAAATCCTACGATAACATTCAGTTTACCTACAACGCCAATGGCATCAGAACTTCTAAAACCGTTGATGGTGTCAAGCACACTTATACCCTCGATGGAACCAAGATCCTGCGGGAAACTTGGGGCGAAAACACCCTGATTCCTCTTTATGATAACGAAGACTCCGTCTGCGGTATTATCTTCAATGATGCGCCCTACTATTTCCAGAAGAACCTTCAGGGCGATGTTATTGCTATTACCAATTGTAATGCCAAGGTAGTCGCTAAGTATTCCTATGATGCTTGGGGTAAATGCTCCATCACCTGCGATTCCTCCTGCGACTGTGATTGTATTGCGGAAATTAACCCGTTCCGGTATAGATCTTATTACTACGACCAAGGAACCGAACTCTATTATCTCCAAAGCCGGTACTATGATCCGGAACTTGGGCGGTTTATTAATGGGGATGAGACTGTTTTTTCTGTTATCTCTAAAACAATATTAGAACACCATTTGTTTTCTTATTGCCTTAACTGCCCAATTAATAATATTGATCCTAATGGATATTGGGTTCTTTCTTTAGGGGTTTCTCGGGGTGTCGCAGCCTTTATAGGAATAAATTTTTTTGTAAATCTCCTAATTGATTCTTCTTGGGATTATGGTATTTTCATAGGGGCTACTATGCTCTATGGTTTTTTAGTCAAAGGTTTTTCTGGAGCCGCCGCTTTTTATTGGGGGTTTAAAAAAATCAACAATTATTTAAAGTCAATTACCGTTTCCTTTGGTGGTGGATATAAATACGGCGGTGCTTTAATATACGATTATTATAAATATCCGCAAAATAATAAGAAATTTGTAGGAATTCAAATTTCTTATGGGACGACTGGAATATATCGTGAAACGGCCCCCTTTGATGGTGTGATATACATTCCACTCAAAAAGAAACTCTCCCCCTTTTTTAAATCGTGTGGTAAAAACATTTCAAAGTTATTGGGCAAAATCAAGAAATTAAAAATCAAAATTTTAAGGAGATAATTTGATGCTTAAAAGAAGATGCTTTATTTATGCGATCATTTTTATCGTGGTTGTATTAGCGATAATCCTAATATTTTATTCAGCACCTTTTGTAAAAGGAAATAATAGTGTTGTTTATGCAAACAAAAATGTTATTGACATTAATAACAAAAGCGTCTGGACTTCAAGTTCAAATTTCAAAAAATTGCAAATCGTTGATGAATCCTTGATACAGGATAATCATTTTATTTCCATAAAGACAAAATCAAGTATAAATATTCTTTCATGGAACCAAATTTTAATTACATATAAAATCAATGCTACGGTTAGTGATTGGGATTCTCTTGAAAAAATCAAAGAATATCAAGAAACAAAAACGATAGTTTTTAAATTTTTACGATTAAAATGGATTATTGATAATGTGCTATAACAACACAAGGGGACGGGTAGCGCAAGACAAGAAAACCGAAACACAAGGGAACGGTAACACAAAGGAACGGTAACACAAAGGGACGGTTCTCCGGTGTCGTTCTCCTTTACTAAAAAACAAAACACAAGAGGGCGCTTTTCTTGTGTTGTCATCCATTACTAAAAAACAATAGTTTCAGCATCGCTTCTTATTGAAGCGATGCTGTTTTTTTGAAAAAAGTAATCAATACGGTCAGCAGATGTCCCCTTATCTTTTTAAAATTAAATCAACGATTAAACAGAGCATAACAGTTATACTATTTGATTATCCGTGGTCAAAGCAAGATTAGCCTGTTTGTGATCGTTATAAAAATAAAAGTTGCCCTTTGCTCTACGGCAAAGGGCAAGGGGAAAAGAAAGGGAAAATATTATGTCGATCTTTGTTTATGTTATTTTAGGACTACTGCTGAATGTCTTGTGCATTTGGTGCATTCGGTTATTGACCGAAAAAACACTTACCGCCAAAAGGTATCTGAAATATACTTGCGGCGCTTTGCTGGGATTGCTACTGTCTTTTTTTATCACACCATTTTCGTTCCTGATTTGCGTTTCTTTTTTGATCTTTGGAGCGTTGCTAAGCGAAACGCTTGTCCTTTTTTATTACATGATTAAGGAAAAATATAAAAAAGGCCTTGTCTTCAATTATTATGACGATGGCACTCCGCCTAAGATCTTTATTACAGGTGATAAGCACCGAGATTTTGAAAAAGTAAAGGCTTTTTGCAAGGATATGAATACCCGCCGGAAAGATATTTTGATCGTTTTGGGAGATACCGGCTTCAACTACTATGAAGATGCTCGCGATGACAAACTCAAAGCAGAAATCTCGGCCCTCAACATCACTCTATTCTGCCTTTATGGAAATAAAGAAAATAGACCCGAAAATATCGGCACTTACGGAATTCGCAGCTTTTGCGGCGGAAAGGTTTATTATGAACCTAAGTATCCTAATCTCTTATTTGCTATTGATGGTGAGATTTATACCTTTGAAGGAAAAAAGTATCTGGTGGTCGGTGGTGCTCATAGTGTAGATAAACTGCGCTGCTTGGAAGAAAATAAGCCCTTTTTTGAGGATGAGATGCCGGGTGATGCCATTAAAGAAAAGGTGGAACATCAACTTTTTCTGGAAGGCAATTGTATTCATGGGATGCTGACCCATACCTGCCCGATTGAATATCTGCCTACTGAAATGTTTATTTCCACTCGTCAAAAGGCTGCCATTAAAAGAAAACCGCGCAAAGCGAAATCTAAAAAGATGTATAAACCGGATGTGGACCGATCTACAGAAATCTGGCTTGGTGAAATCGAGAAAAAGCTGGATTATAAGGTTTGGTTTTGCGGTCACTATCATGTTGATAAGCAACTGAATAAAATTCATATGATGCACCGGGAGATCCGCCCGCTTCACTTGAATCACTTTGGTGATGGTTATGAATATTTTTCTTGATTTAGTCACCCCAATCTCTCTGTTCTTCATTGTTTTTCTTATCGGCCATTTCATCGGAAAAATCCGAATATTTTCAATCTCTCTTGATCAGGCGGCAATTTTGATTGTTGCTATATTCGCAGGGTATATTCTTTCAAAATATGCCCCATCCATCCTGACTGCAGAATTTAATAGCGGCCTTTCCGCGCTATCAAAGCTTGGAACTTCACTATTTATTGCAACGATCGGATTATCCTCCGGAGAGGGTTTTGAACGAAAGAATTTAAAAAAGAGTCTTCTTTTCTTTGTTCTTGGAGGGGGCATTGTTCTTAGTGGCTTTTTAGCCATGAAAATCATTGGACTTGCCGATCAGAGTATTGATCGTTCTCTTTTAGGTGGTATTTTTTGCGGCGCTATGACCAGCACGCCGGGGCTCTCCGCTCTTTGTGAAATGGATTCCGCTAATAAGATCGTTGCCACCCTTGGCTACGGAGCTGCATATTTAGTTGGAATCAGTTGTACCGTATTAACAGTGCAAGTTCTTTCAAATAAGCAGTCTGCAAATAATCAGTCCCTTAAAGCTTTTACACCGAACATTCACGATCCTATATGCTTGCCGACACTCTCTCTAATCATAATTTGCGGTCAATTAATAGGCGGCATTTCCTTTCCTTTCGTTAATCACCCTCTGGGTTCAACAGTTGGGATTTTGCTCAGCGGAATTTTCATCCGCTGGTTTTTAAATGTAATTCCTTCTCAAAAAAATCACCGTTATGAATCCCTACCCCTATACCGTGAGTTTGGGTTGATTTTGTTTTATTTTGGTAATGGTATTCCTGCCGGTCAATATCTGCAGAATGAAATTCATATACGGTATTTTCTTTATGCCGCAATCATTGCAATTGCTTCCATTTTTATTGCCATTATTTTGGGTAATTTATTTATCAAATCAAATTGGAAAAATCGACTGTCTTTAATAGCCGGTGGAATGACAAGCACACCTGCAATGGGGATTATACTTAAATATGTTGGTTGCGAGATGGATACTTCTGCATATTCTATAGCCTATCTTGGGGCAATAATATCAATTCTTATTTTGATAAAATTTTATTAAGTTGTAAATCAACAATATACGGTAAAGAATGAACAGGGACGAGATATTTCTCGCCCTTGCTCATTTAGATATAGATTAATTCCTTGTCAACAATCTCTGTGGCTCGACTGCGGATGTTGTTCATCCGAGCAACCCATTCCATTTGATAGTCGGCTTTAAGTTGCTCGGTAATTCCTTCTTGTAATGCCATTCTTTTAACCAACTGAGAAAACATGTCTTCGGCATCGTAGTTAAGTTGGAGTAGATAATCATATAGCGTATGTTCGTTTAGCATTTTATTGTAGAAAGGTTTGCAGTGCTTTCTGATGTGGTTTAGATGCCGCCGGCCCCATATGCCGATCGGCTCCCGCTCGGGTTCATCCTCACCGGCGATGATATAGTAATCACCACACAGCTCATACTTAAGTCCTGTTCTTTCGTCGGTAATAAACCTTGCTAATTCTTCCATTGTTAGGCCTCCTGTTAGTTGATGGCTCTATCTTACAGCATTATAGAACTTTGGTCGAATGTACGGAAAATTTTAGTTGCTCTATAAACCTCGATTTGCCTGCTTTAAAAAAATATATGCCCCCCGATGTGCCCCCCAAGGCTGCAAACCTGCACCAAATAAGGAAAGAACACTATTCTCCAAAACCGCGTGTCGTGGGTTCGATTCCTACTGCCCCTGCCACTAAAAAAGGACATCCGCAAGGATGT
>JAZPYP010000048.1:0-11331 GCA_045544255.1 Eubacteriales bacterium
CGCATAATCATGCGGATTTTGATTAAATTTTTCTGCTATCCGCCAAACCGCTCTCTACCGTACCTATGTACGCCGACGAGAACGGTTTGACGAATTCGGAAACATTTTTGAGAGTCTCCCAGCGTGTCAAAGATGATAAAAACAGAGTTCTTTGACACGCTGAAAGAGCTGCAAAACAAACGTTTTGCAGCTCTTTTTTCATGGTTTTAATTAGAATGCCTTATCGGGATCCACTTCGTACTTATCAGTCAGGATCTTGATAAAGTCGATCAAAGCGAAGATCCAGCCCAGACCAACGCAGAGAGAAAGAACGATCTTAACAACGCCCTTCTTATTCTCGCCCATCATGAAGTTATGGATGCCGAGGCCGCCGAGGAAGAAGCAGATCAAAGCCATGGTGATCTTATCTTTACCGTTGAGGTATTCACCATTGCCGGCGCCCTTCACTGCAACACCGCAGTTGAGGCATACTTCAGCGCCTTCAGGCAGCGCGTTACCGCAGTTTGCGCAGAAGCCGGTGCCTGCACCGGTTTTAACGCCGCAATTCAGGCAGATTGCCTGATTATCATTCATTACTTGACCACAATTCTTGCAATACATAGCAAAAATCCCCCTTAAAAATTGTTCACAAAACTGTGTAATATAGGTATACCATAATTTTCGCCAAAAGTCAATATTTTCTCATGAACTACCGGTTTTATCCCAAGAGTTTCCAAGCCCATTGAATTAAAAAGCCTGCACCGATGGCAAAAAGGAGAAGGCGGTTTGCCGCCTTTTTGCGAAAGAGCCCTTTATCGAAAAGAAAATAGAGATAAAGGATCGGCATGCTCCATACCATCGGGTGAAGCCGAAGAGCATCAAGAAGATCAAAGCGCAGCACTGCAAGGGTGGCGCGGGTCATGCCGCAACCGGGGCAGATGATGCCGAAAAGAGCCTTCCAGATGCAAGGCAACCCCAGCCACCACCATATAAATACAAAAGCAAGATAGGCGGCGGTGAGTATTAATTTTTCTTTCAGATAAGAAATCTTCATCCTCTCTTTAAATATATGGGAGAGGCTTGGGTTTGATGCTTTTGCACTCATTGTTTTTTGGTAAGAAAAACCTTTCCGCAGGCCTTGCATCGGTAGCAGGTATCGGCAAGATGCTTGCGGATCCGATTTCGGCGAACGATCCGCGCGGAAAGAAAATTGCCGAAAAAGCCGCCGAGCAGGGTGCCAACGGCGATCAATAAGAAAATAAGGCCGAATTTTTCATAGGGAATGATCAGCGGCGCAAGGATCAGGAAAAGGAAAAGCCCAACCGCCGCAAATACAGGGATCAGCAGCATGGTGGCAAGCTCCTTTGCTCCGCTTCGCTTGATCCGACCGGGCAGATGCTTCAGTTCATCTCCGCCGCAGGCGGGGCACACCGGATCTCCGAGAAAAACAGGTGCAGGCTTGGCGGCGGGCTGCTTGGCGGCAGGCATGGGAGCCTCCTCTGCTTCCGCTTGGGGAGCAGAAGGCGCGCCAAGAATGCCTCGAATGCGGCTGATCAGCGTTTCCATCGCTTCTGCCTTTTTCTGATAGGCAGAATAGCGCTGGGCTCCGGTCAGCAGAAAGTTGAATTCATCGTTGAGAATGCATTCCTCCAGCATGAAGGGAAGGATCACCTTGCCGCAGTTTACCGCAGAATCCAGCTCTTTAAGCACCCACTGGGAGTTCTGGGCATTTTTTGAAAGGATCAAAACAAATACCTTGCAGTTGCGGATGGCGATGGGGATCTCCTTGGTATAGTTGGAGCCGCCGGGGATATCGCGAGGGGCCATCCAGCAGGAAAGACCATTATTTTCCAAAACATTGCGCACCGTTTCGGCGTTGAGCGCATCAACCGTGCTGTAACTGATAAAAATTTCTTTCATTTCAATCCCTCCGTGGAATGCAGCTAATATATCATGCAGTATACCATATCAGGCGAGTTCTGTCAATTTTTCGTTCAAAATATGAAGGATAACTGTGCATATAAAAACAGTCTTTTTGAAATTTGCTTCATTCTCTGTTGCATTCCATCCTATTGATTGTTATACTTTAAAATAGAAATGCCGGTTTGAAAGGGGAAAGGGAAATGCTAAAGAATCAATGGTGGTATTGTTATCATACGGCATTGCAAACAGAGTTGTTGCAATGCCGCGATGAGGGCAAGGATATTTCTGCTTTTGAAAAAGAGGCAGAGGCGATGAATATCCCTTTACCCTTTACAGAAGAGGAATATGAAAAGGTGATGGCGCTCATCGATAAGCTGGAGGCATTGCCTATTTCGGAAGAGTATCAAAAAAATAACCCCGATACATTAGAGGAGATTCATCAGGCTCAAGGGGCAAAAATTCCTCGATCCTCCTATAATAAAGAGGATTTGAAGGATCGGATTTATGGGGCATGGATCGGGCGCATTACCGGTTGCCTTCTTGGCAAACCGGTTGAAAATTGGTCCCGCGAGAAGATTCGCAAGATCGCTGAAGCCGATGGGAACTATCCCATTACCCGCTATATCCGCGGGCAGGTTCCCCATGATCCGAAAGATTCCTTCTTTGATCAGCCTTGCTTTACCAAAAGCTGCTTTGCCGAGCGGGTAAATGGCTTTTCACCGGCCGATGATGATACAAACTATACCGTTTTGGCTTTGAGTATCATCGAAAAATATGGTCGGGATTTCAGTTCCTTCGATGTTGTTGAAAGCTGGCTTCGGAATTTTCCTGCCTTGGCGCTCTGCACCGCGGAGCAAGCGGCCTTCCGCAACTTTCTTATTCATATTTTGCCGCCCCGCTCCGGTTTTGTTCGCAACCCTTATCGGGAATGGATCGGCGCGCAGATCCGCGGCGATTTCTTCGGCTATATCTGCCCCGGCGATCCCCGCACCGCGGCGGATTATGCCTATCGCGATGGTTGCTGCACCCATACCAAAAATGGTATATACGGGGAGATGTTCGCCGCAGCAATGATTGCTCAATCGGCAGTAACCAATAACCGCAGGGAAATTATCGAGGTGGGCCTTGCCTGCATTCCTCAAAATTGCCGCTTGAAAAAGAATATCGAAGATGTTATGGCAATGTATGATCAGGGCATCGGGTTTATGGATGCTGTAGAGAAGATTCATGAGCGTTATCCCCAAAAACTCCATCATAACGCTGTTCATACCATTGCCAATGCCATGATTGTGGTGGCGGCGCTCCTGTGGGGAGAGGGGGATTATGAGAAAACCCTCGGTTATTCGGTGATGGCCGCCATGGATACCGATTGCAACGGCGCAACAGTCGGCTCTATCATCGGAATGATCACCGGCGCAAAAAAGATCCCCGCCCATTTCACCGATCCCATCGCAGATACCCTGCGCACCAATATCGTTGGCAACGCAACGGTGCGGATCAGCGATCTGGCAGAGAGAACGATGAAGTTGATTTTGTGAAATTTTTGATTTCAAATGCTTAGACTAAACAAAAACAGCACCCAATCGGGTGCTGTTTTTGTTTGGCTGTTCCGAACCATTTAGATGCCATTTTGTCTTTAAAAAAAAGAGCTAAAATTAGCGAATTTTTAGTATCTTTTTCAAAAAAATTGTAGTTTGATAAATTTCATTTGGGCGATTGTGATGTTTTACTTATTGTTATTTGAGAATACATCCGCAACTTCGCTAATTGTTATATATGCGTTGTGGTCAATTTCATGGACAAGTTCCTTCATTCTAACAACTTGATAACGATTTACCACAAAATATATCATTGATTTTTCTTCGTTTGAATAACCACCTTTTGCTTCCAAACGTGTTACTCCACTTCCAAACACTTCACAAAGTTTATTGCATACCTCATTCGGATGTTCGGTAACGATAATAGCACATTTTGCTCTATCAAGACCATCAACAATGAAGTCTATAGTCTTTAATGCTGCCGCATAAGTAACAATTGAATAAAGCGGAAAAATCCAACTGTTAAGAATAAAACCACACACAACATAAAGCAAGACATTATATATCATTACAAAAGTGCCAACGGTAATTCCAAGTCGCTTTGCAAAGATTACTGCCATAACTTCAATACCGTCCATAGCCCCGCCATAGCGAATTGCTATGCCGCTTCCTATACCAGAAATTACACCGCCAAACAGGGCACAAAGAAGCAAATCCGTACCCGCTAACGGCGAGGCAATACTCACATCAATCGGAAATACATCCGTAATTAACCAAGCAAATAATGAGTAGATACAAACCGCGTATATGGCATATACAGTAAATACCCACCCTTGCTTTTTGAGTCCGAAAAGAAATAGCGGAATATTCAATATAATAAGGAAAATTGAAAGCGTTAAATATTCTGGTGTTAGTTGGTCTAAAAGCATAGACGTTCCAGAGATGCCGCTATCATATAATTTTACAGGCATTAAGAAAATAGTAATACCAAATGCATTAACAATGCCTGCGATAGTAAGCATTAGAAAATTGGTGCATTTCAATTTATTCATAATAGAACCCACTCTCATAATAAATCTTATTTATTGAACTAATTATACCACATTTTATTGAAGATTTATATAGTAAAATAAAAAAGGACAGATTAAGCGATAATAAATCACTAAGTCTGCCCAAATAATTGACTTCGGTGGTTCGAATCCATCTTGACTTAAATTTCAGTGATATTGTGCCTACGGCACAGTGATATTTTCACTTAGTGAAAGTGATATTTCTGCTTGCACAGAAGTGATATTATATTCGCCACCAAAACTGCCCGAAGGGCAATATCACTCGCCGAAAGCGAATATAACTGAAAAAGACGATTGCGAAAGCAATCGTCTTTTTCTTGGCTGTTCCGAACCATTTAGATGCCGCTTAATAAAGATCAACTGCGGGATTACTGTTGATTTTTTTATACTCAATGTTCCCCTGTGCGTCATAAAAATATTGTTGATCAAAAGTAAACCTTTCTGGATTTCCATAACCATTATCCAGTAAGAATTTGTTTCCTCTAATTGACCAATTATATATTACATTTCCATGATGCCATCCAGAAAAGGAACTATGGGTATATTGGTCTGCTGTTTTATCACTATATATGTAGAGATATACCTCCATATCCGAATCCATCAGTTTCCATACACCTACAACATCTGAATTTGATGAACAACTACTCATGCAAAAAATTATCGTACAAAACATTGCAAACACTAAAATTAAACTAAGAATTTTTTTCATATTCTAACTCCTTACTGCTTTTTGTTAAAAGGCCGGTATGTGCCCATATTTCCATCTGCATCATACCACCGTTGAATTCCATTTTCAGCCACTACTAAAGTTCCTCCGCACAAGGAACATTCATATCTCCTTGGGTAAAATAATAACTCAACACCTTTCATCACCTCTCCACAATTACATCTTTTCATTCATGTTCCTCCTTTGTATCATTATATGACACATTGTCATAATTGTCAATGATAAATTATGACATAATGTCATTGAGGTGAGTTGATGAAAAATAATTTGAAACTGTTGCGCAAGCAGGCGGGTTATACCCAGATTGCGGTGCAAATGAAGACAGGAATTGAACAAGCGTTGCTTTCAAAATTTGAGAACGGCGAGCGAGTACCGCCTACCGAAACGCTGATGCGGTTGGCGGAGTTTTATAATGTGAGCATTGATTATATCTTATGCCGAACGGATGTACCGGAAGTCAATAAAAAATGAGCCTTGAAAAAGGCTCTTTTTTAATGGGATATTAAGGGGGGATCAAGGGAGAAATGCCGGAAAAGGAAAAAGGGTGAATTTGGCGGTTGGAAACTCCAATCAGGAGTTTTCAACGGTCAAAGAGGGAGAAGGGGGAAGGTGGCATTTCTCTTTATCTTTTGCCTCCCTCTTCTCCCTGATCGCCCAAAGGGCGAAAAGCGGGCAAGCCCGCTAAAAAAGTAGAGCCGCCCTCAAGGGCGGCGGAATGAAGGCACTTGTATAGAGTAGGAATCAAAAATAAAGCGAGCGGCACAGCGGATACTCTGCGCCCCTTGATTTTTCGAGCCGCTGGTCGGCGGCTTTGCGAAAAATCGGCGGTGCTCGAGACACGCCTGTCCGCCCGTTATCGACGGGCGGCAGGCTCAACGAACTTTTTTGCATAAATGCAAAAAAGTTCGATCCTTGGCTCTCCCACCAAACAAAAAAAGGCATCCTGCAAGCAGGTGCCTTTCTTTGTTTGGTGGGAGAGGGCGGATTCGAACCACCGAAGCGAGACGCAACAGATTTACAGTCTGCCCCCTTTGGCCACTCGGGAACTCTCCCATTTGGAGCTGGCGAACGGAGTCGAACCATCAACCTGCTGATTACAAGTCAGCTGCTCTGCCATTGAGCCACGCCAGCATATAGCGCGAGGGATGACTCTCGCCGTTACCTTGAATAGTATAATCATTTCGGGGGGATTTGTCAATATCTTTTTTGGAAAAATTGAAAATTATTTTTTAGCAAGGATCTTTGCCAGCCGCGTTGAAATCCAAAGGGCAAGGGGCAGGCAGAGGGCATCCTTCCAAAGAGTGGGCAGGGAAATGGTCAAGAGGGCGGCGCCGATTCCTGCATGGGTAGAAAAACTATACCAGAGAAGGCCGCTTCCATGGCAAAGAAGCAATCCCAAAGCGCCAAGGCTCAAGCGACGGGGCGCGTTTCCCTTAATGCCGCAAAGGAAAACCATTGGCAAAAATCCCCAAAGGTAGCCGCCGGCAGGGCCGATCAAGGCGGAAAAGCCGCCCGAAAAACCGGAGAAAACAGGAAGCCCCGTAGCCCCCAACAGAAGATAAACTGCAACAACAGCGCAACCCCTTCCATAGCCCAAATAAAAACCGCAAAAGGCAATGCCGAGGGTTTGCATGGTGAGGGGCACCCCGCCCGGCAGGGGAAGAATTATTTGGGCCAAAAGGGCGATCAAAGCGGCGCAAAGGGCAGAAGTGGTGAGATTTTTTATTCGAAACAAAGGATCTGCACCTCCCCTGAAGAAAAGGCATAGGCCGCGCCATCAAGCCCCCTTGCCAAAAGGGCGCCTTCCTCGCTGATCCCCGTTACAATGCAGGGGATTTTCTCATCCCCTCTTGCCAACAGAATTTTTTTATCCTGCAAAAAGGAGCGATCTTGATATTCCTTTATCATGGCAGGCTGGGAAAGATCTTCGTAAAGGGCAAAAAAATGCTCCAAAATTGCGCCGCCCAAAGCGCCGAGAAGAGCGTCATCGGCCTTTTCCAAAAGGGCGCCTGCAATAGAGGAAAGAGCCCCAAAGCCTTCTTTGGGAGCGGCCACATTGATGCCGATTCCCAGCACGCAATAGGCAAGGGCCCCTTGCGGCGCGCAAAGCCCTTCCGCCAAAATGCCGCAGACTTTTTTATTTTGATAATAAAGATCATTTACCCATTTGATTTGCAGCTCAAGCCCCAAAATCTCTTTGACCGCTCTGGCCACTGCCACTCCTGCGGCAATCGTGATCTTTAAAGCGTCGGCCGCCTTGGGGCGCAAAACAACCGAAAAATAGAGGCCGCTTCCATCGGGAGAGAAGAAGCTGCGCCCCAAGCGCCCCCGCCCTGCAGTTTGGGCTCTGGCAAAAAGGGTTGCGCCCTCCGGCGCACCTGCCTCTGCCATGGCTCTTGCATCTTTATTGGTAGAATCGGTAACAGGGACCACGCTGATTGCATAGTCCCTTTTAAGCCGCTCTTGAATTGCTTTTTGAAAGATCTCCATGGCTTTAATTATAATGAGAAAAAAAGGATTGTCAAGCCAAAAGCATCGGTTGAAGCTGCTCCCCTTGCAAGGCGGCCTCGATTGTGGCTTCCATTTGATCAAAATGAGCAATGCAGGAGCGGGGCTTTCCAATGGGATCATCTTGCCCATAGGGAATGAAATAATAATCCCGAAGCCCTTGAAGAGTGCCGATATTGCGGGCAGCGCCCCCCAAAGCATCATTGGTGGAAAGCCCAATGATCACCGGCCGCCCATTGCGCAGAATGGCCTTGGCCGCCATCGTTACTGCCGAATCGGTAACCCCGTTTGCAAGCTTGCCGAGGGTATTACCGGTGCAAGGGGCGATAACCAAAGCATCCAGTTGCTTTTTGGGGCCGATGGGTTCCGCTTCCCGAACAGAATGACGAATGGGCTTTTGGCAAAGGGCAGAAAGCCGATCTTTGAAATGGGCGGCGGTGCCGAAGCGGGTATCGGTTGCATAAACCGCGTTGCTCATGATAGGAATCCAATCATAGCGATCCTTTATCCTCTCTATTGCATCAAGCACCTTGGAAAGGGTGCAAAAAGAGCCGGTGAGGGCAATGCCGATTCTTGCTTTCTCATGCATGGTTCTCGATCTCCTTTAAGATGGTTTCGCCGATCAGCCGCGCCGCAGTTTGGGGCGAGAAACGCCCCGGTAAGCCCTGCCCATTGATAGGGGTTAAGCCAAGGGCGGCGGCCTCTTCCGCATCGTAGCCGCCAGGCGCCGAGGCAAGCTCTATTAAGATGGCGCCTTCAGGGAGCCTTTTTAGCCGCTCCCGATCCAAAATGGGGGCAGGAATGGTATTAAAGAGGATAGAGCCGCGCCCAAGGGGCAGATCTTCAAGGCGCCTTCCCTCAATTCCCATGGCGCGCAATTCCGCAAGGGCGGCCTCCCGCCGCGCCCCAACAATTACTTTAGCGCCCAGCGCTTTCAATCGATGGGCTAATATCTTTCCGATCCGCCCCGCGCCTAAAATGATGCAAGAGGCTTCCCAAAGGGAAAAGGGCGCGGTGCCGATGGCAAGGCCCAGCGCGCCTTCGGCGGTGAGGGCAGCATTGGCCCAAAGGAGACTTTCGTTTTGATAATAATCGATCAGAGAGCAGGGTGATGCAAGCTTTGGCAGCATGCCGCCAAGAATCGCCCTGCCCCGAAAGGTGGAGATCAAGTGCTTCAAATCATAGGAATGGGAGCATCGGGGCATCCATACCGATCGCCCATCCCTGCTTGCGGGCAGGGGCAGAATCATATAGTCTGCATCCTGCCGCGGCTCCGGATCTTTTTCCTCAATCTTTCGAAAAACCGAAAAGCCTTTTTCTTTTAAAAATTCCGTTAAGTATTGCTGTCGCTCATCGCCGCCAATGATCTGAAAATTCATCTCATCCCCTCCATCTTTGCTTCTTAACCTATGTTATGAAAAAAAGGGGAGGAGGGTGAATTGAAAAAAATTCAAATTAGGGCTTGATTTTATCAAAAAACTATGTTATGATATATACCGCTCTGCAAGAGAGTTTAATAGAATATGCGCCGGTAGCTCAGCTGGATAGAGCGTTTGACTACGGATCAAAAGGCCGGGAGTTCGAATCTTCTCCGGCGCGCCAAACAAAAACGGATACCCGAAAGGGTATCCGTTTTTGTTTGGCTTGTCTGCTGAAGAGGCGAAGCATTTTTCTGATTATTTAATCAAATTTCTGCTGCTTCATCCAGACCTTCAGCACCAAAGAGCTTGGCAGGAATTTAACCGCCAAAACCTGCAGTTTATTTTGCCAGCCCGGCACGCAAACACCCTTTTTCTTTTTTAAATCTTTAAGGGCGCAGCGCACCACCTCTTCGGCAGAGAAAACGCGATTAAAATAGGTAATTACCTTTTTCTCCTCTGCTTCTGCCCGATCGAAAAATTCGGTCATCACCCAGCCGGGGCAAAAGGCCATTACATGAATGCCGCGAGATTTTAGTTCGGCGCAAAGAGCCTTTGAATAATTCAAAACAAAGGCTTTGGTGGAGCCATAAACATTAAGAAGGGGAACCGGCTGGAAAGCAGAAAGGGAATCTACCTGCAGAATGCGGCCGCCCTTTTCCATATAGGGCAGAGAAAGCTCGGTCATGGCCACCAGCGCCTTGCAATTAAGATCGATCATCTCCAGAGAATCTTCAATGGAGATGGCATCATACCGCCCGAAGCGCCCGAAGCCGCTGGCATTCACTAAAAGGGAGATCGTAGGCCGCTCTTTTTCCAATAAGGCTTTATATGCCCCAAAGCTTTCCTTTTTGGTAAGATCCATCGGTAAGATGCGCATGGGGATCTGCAGCTCTTCTTTTAAGGCCAAAAGGCGCTCTTCTCTGCGGGCAATCACCCAAACCTCATCAAATTTTTCTTGGTTTTTCAGTTGGCGGGCAAATTCCTGCCCCATACCGCTGCTTGCGCCTGTGATTACTGCGATTTTCATTTCGAAACCTCCAAACTTCTTATAGGAATAGTATAATAAAAAACTATAAAAAAAGAAAGGTTTTTTATATTGCTTTTTAAAAAATATCATGATATAGTTTAAAAAAACACCAAAGGAGAGAGAATAATGAAAGAATTTGGTTTGCAGGTTTATAGTGTGCGCACCGAGATGGAGACCGCTGAGGCCACCGAAGCCACCTTTAAGGCTCTGAAGGAGATGGGCTATTCCACCATTCAGACCGCAGGCTGCGCCATTCCCTATGCGGAATATGGCCGCCTTGCCAAGGAGGCAGGCCTTGAAATCGTGGGCACTCATGATAATTTCCAGATGATGGAAGAGGATTTTGAGCAGGCAGTGGAGAACCATAAATTGCTTGGTACCACCAATATGGGCATCGGCGGCTATTTTTTGAAGGAGCAAACCGTTGAGGCTTGGGAGGATTTTATTAAGAGAGCCAATGCGGTTGCCAAAAAGTGCGGCGAGATCGGCATGAAATTTACCTATCATCATCATAGCCATGAGTTTGTAAAGCTGGAAAACGGCAAGCGGGCGATGGATATGCTGGTGGAGGGCCTGGATCCTGAAAATACCAGCTTTGTTCTCGATACCTATTGGCTGCAGCATGGCGGTGCCGATATTTATGAGTGGCTGGAGAAGCTGGCAGGCAGAGTGGATATTCTTCATCTCAAAGATATGCTGCGCCTCCCTCATAAGCATGAAAACTATGGCTATCATCATATGACCGAAGTTGGCAACGGAAACCTCAATTGGAAGAAGATCATCGAGGTTGCTGAAAAGTGCGGTGTGAAGCACTATGTGGTGGAGCAGGATGCTTGCCTGGGCGGCGATTGCATGGCCAGCATGAAGCAGAGCGCCGATTATTTGAAAACTTTATAAGAAAAAGGGGCTGTAAAAAATTCAAATGAATTTTTTACAGCCCCTTTTTTGGGGGTCGGAAAAATTGTTTGAAACCTTCAAACCGAGCCGCGACCATAGGTCGCGGGATACCCGACGGCGTATGTGATACGCCGAGTGGCTCGGTTTTAAGGTAGCAAAGGGCATTCAAATGGGAGAAAATATCGAAAATTCGATATTTTCTATCATTATTCTTGGTTTTCTACAGTTTCTTTGTAAAAAG
>JAZPYP010000049.1:0-14826 GCA_045544255.1 Eubacteriales bacterium
TCTGCTCCAGCTTATCAACATCGCCTTCGCCGGTATCCTGCGCATTATCTTCCACTTGGGGAGGCGCATAGTCCGGCGCCAGCACCACAGAATCATCGCGGAAATAAAGCCATACAGATACACTGCAGCTTCCGATCAAAAGGAGCAGGAGCAGCAAAAGAAGCAGCAAAAGCCAGCGCTTTTTCTTGCGCTCTTCCTCTTTTTTCTTTTTATTGCGCTCTGCTCTGCTTTCTGCGGGAGCAGCTTCTTCGGGGATTTGATCAAATTTTTCTTCACGCATCGTTTTTTCCCTTTCTTTCGCAAGCCTCACCGGCACCAAATCAGCCGTTGGTGTGCCTTGCGCCAATAGTTGCCTTTTCTTTTAACTATATGCCGAAAATGGAAATTTGTCAAGTCCTCTCTATTATAAAGAAACCTTTCGTATAGGTGCCATAGGGCAAGAAAACTAATCCGCCAATAAAAGCGAATTAGTTTTGCGTTTTTCTGTATGGAATAAATGCTCAAGGCTATCAAAAAAATTATCGACCAATTTTCTTAATAGCATTCAGTATTTATGCTTTTTTCATGCAAAAAGTTTCCGGTGGGCGGCGCCGCAAGGTGCGCCGCCGCCGTTAAAACTTTTTGTGTTTGAAAGGTTGTCTCCATGGATCAGCGCGTTTTACGCCCCGATCCACGAAGAAAGGATTAACTTGCGTTAATCAGATTAAAATTTTTGCTGTGTGTTAATTAGGCAACAACATCTGCGGGAGCAGTGATTTGGATGGTGATAGAACCAACCAAGATTGCATCACCATTGTCATCGATAGCGATGGAAGGAGCAGAAGTGGGCCAGAAATCAGCAGAACCTTCGGTAGTAGTAGCAACACCAGCAGTCTGAACTACAGGATCCAAAACGACCTGAGTAACAGCAGCAGCAGCAGCATCAGCATCCTCAGCAACAAATTTACCGGTTACTTCAGAATAAGCTACAGCATCGTTGCTATAGGAAAGACCGATGGTAACTTCTACATCAGAACGATTCTCAAAAGCGATGGTGTTATCGCCAACAACGGTAAAACCTACATCGGAATCATCAGCGGGAACATACTCCATGGTATGGGGATCCCAAACCATATCACCATCATACTCGAAATACATATCAGCCCAAGTAACTTCAACGCAAACAACATGAGTAACATCACCGGTCAAAGTAACATACACATCTTTGTCAGCATCAGTATGAATACCGCCAGTAGCGATAGTACCAGCCTCTGCACAATAATCAGCGGTGGTCTCGTTTGCCCATGCAAAAGCAGATACGGACATGGTAGCAATCAAAGCGATTGCTGCGATAATAGCAATAAACTTTTTCATTTTAATCAATTTCCTTTCGGTTGGTTTTTAATGTATATTTCAACCGTTCCCGCGGTCCTTGCCCCGTTGGGGGAACGAATGAAACCAAGGTTCGCTCCGCAAGCAGATTGCTCCGCTCACGGATAAATTCATCGCAATGCGATGAGTTAAATTGCTTCGCAGTGAAATTCGCTTTCGCGAGTGAAACTTTTGCCCTTTGGGGCAAAAGTTTCGGTGAAAACTCGGCCGAGCCGAGTTTTAAATTAAAATATCCAAAATTTGAACCCGAAGGGTCAAATTTTTTCCTTAACTGACCGCTTGCGGTCAATTTCACTCCTGCGAAGCAGGAATTTCACTCGCCATTCGGCGAATTTAACTTTTCCTTTTCAAAGGAAAAATTTCACTGAACAAAATCACTCGCGAACGGTGATTTTGTTCAAAATGCATTCGCTATTGACGATTGCCTTCTCTCCTGTATCCGGCTGATAGAAATAGAGCACAAATTTGCCCTCATAATTGCCGGGTTGGAGTTTGGAAGCGGCATCGTCGAACAGATCAAAGGTAGAGATCTTATAGCCCGGAGGCAGAAGGCCCGTTTGCAAAAGGGTATGGCCCTGAATTTCCAACTGAAGCACCATGCTTTGGTTGGATTTCTTCGGGTTTTCAAACATTCCATAGGCCTTGCCATCGGAAAGATCAATAGTGAGTTCGGGACCATAGGTGATATTCACCGCGCCGCCGCCTTCGCTCTGCTCCAGCTTATCAACATCGCCTTCGCCGGTATCCTGCGCATTATCTTCCACTTGGGGAGGCGCATAGTCCGGCGCCAGCACCACAGAATCATCGCGGAAATAAAGCCATACAGATACGCTGCAGCTTCCGATCAAAAGGAGCAGAAGCAGCAAAAGAAGCAGCAGAAGCCAGCGCTTTTTCTTGCGCTCTTCCTCTTTTTTCTTTTTATTCCGCTCCGCTCTGCTTTCTGCGGGAGCAGGCTCCGAAGCTTCGGGGATATTATTGAGATTTTCGTTATCCATAGAGTTCCTTTCCGGCGCAGCAAAGCTGCGCAGTAAATGGTAAACTATTTTAGTGAATAGTGAATGGTGAAGAGTGAATAGTTTCGGTGAAAACTCGGCGAGCCGAGTTTTTATTTAAATCTCAAAAACTTGATCCTTCGGAGCAAGTTTTTTCCTTAACTCTTCACTATTAACTCTTAACTATTCACTACGCATAGCGCAGCGCATTTCGCTGCGCTATGCGTTAATGACTGCTGTAATCATACCGATTACGATAGGCTCATCGCCAACACTCCATTCCCAATCGGGAACACCGGTGAACTTGAAGGTATGAGTCTCGCCATTGGTTTTTGCATCCATAGCAATAATCGGCGCGATTCCCTTTTCAACATTCTCGGTATCATAGAACTGACCGGAAACACCCTTATAGGTTTCGGCAGCCTTCTCGGAATAGGTGAGTTGAACTTCGGTATAAACATTACCGTTATTATAAAGCTTAACGGTATTATCAGGGTTTACATTCAGGTTCCAGCCGCGACCGTCATATTGCAGCTGATGGGGGTTCCATGTACCATAATCGTAGGTGAACTGCATATCGCCCCAAGTGAGCTCCACGCAGATCACACCTTGCACCTCAAGGGTGATGGAATTATCATCCGCAATATAGGAATCTGCATCACCATAATAAGTGGCTGCCGCATATTTTGCGGGGTTCTCTGCATGATCGGCATCCACCCAATCAAGAGCATTTCCACCCTCATGAATGGTATTATACTTATTCATGAAGTCTTGCGCCTTATCGGGAAGAATATCCACCGAGTTGGTATAATAATCCTCCAGAGCGGTTTCCGCCTTGGTATTATTGGTCAGGATCACCTGATTGGGAACATTCAAGCCATCTGCCGCAAAGAGGGTGGGATAAGCATTGAAGCTTTGATCCACCAACCAAGTTTCGCCATCATCGTCGCTTGCTTTAAGCTGGTTCTGATTGGCGATCCAAGCGGCCTTGCCGCTCTTAAAGTCGGCAGAAGTCAGCTCTTCAGCCTCGCCATCTCCATTGGCATCCACCAGATAGAGGATCTCGCCGGTGGCAACATCCGCATCGGAGATATTGGTATGATCCAAGGAGCTTGCTTCCAGATAATGGGTTCCCTGCGCCTCATAATCGCTATCGATATAGCAATTCTCAAGGGTAACCGTTGAGCCATCCGCCGTATCCACCGCGATAACGCAGTTCTTATAGCCATTGCTTTCCGCGGCAGTATACTGCTCATTATCCGCCATCAAGACATTCTTGATGCTGACAGTGCAGGGATTACGCACAGCGGTTAAAATATACGTCAGCGCCGAGGAATTACCCAGCGTACCATGTGCTCCTGTTCCCAGGGATTTCACAGAGCTTTTGAAAATGCCAACATTTTCAACATAAAGCTGATTCCCAGTGCCCTCAAGGACGCCCATCAGCAAGGTATTGCTTCGGCCTCCGGAGGAGATCTTCACATTGTCTACCAGAATATTTTTGACATTGATCGTTTGATTCGAATGAACCAGACGACCGATCAAAACGCTGTTGTTATTGTTCCAGCCGGTCGTTACGCAATTTCTGAAAGAGCAATCAGAAATATTTACTCCGCTGCGGCCCGCTTGCAGGTTTGGCAGCAGGTAGGCGGTTTGCTCACGGCCGCCGGTCTGGTGAGAGGTGATAGAGCAGTTGTTCATATGGATATTTTCGAAAGTGATCTCACCGCTGCCGCCGACATTATCTTGGGTACTGCCGGTAAGAAGCCCTGTTCCGGTACCGCCGGTGAAATGAACATTTTCAAAATCAAGGTTCTTGAAGATGTTGCCGGCAGGGCGGGTCAGGAATCCGGCGGGCATATTTTCAGGCTCGGTGCTGGAAAGATTGCTGATCAACGGATTCTTTCCGTTCTTCCGAATACCGATGAAATTGAACTTTGCAGAATTGAGACCGTTGAAATCTCTTACGCCTTCTTCATAGACTTCTCTATAAGCCGCACTTTCAAAATCCAGATCGGTGCAGAGATAGATGGTATCGCCGACCACATACTTTTCGGCATTGCTTCCATCATCCACCACCAAAAGATCGGTAAAATCATCGATCCGGAAATGGGGAGCATCCTGATATTTAGGATCCGATGCCCGAGGCACATTGCTTGCATCCTCATTGGCATCCTGATAGTTGGCATAATAAGCTTTGATCAGGTTGGTATCCTTTGTGAGCGCTGCAAAGCCAAGGCCTGCAACCGCATTTTCCTGAAGCTGATAATAATTCTCTCGGATACGCTCCTTCATCAGCTCAATATGCTCCTGAATAATCTCGGCATCGGCGAAATAACGGGCAATATCTTTATTGGCCCAATATTCCATCGCCGCTTCCAAGGAATCCGCAAAGACAGCATATGCCAGAACCTCCGCAACTCCATTGGTTGCATCGGAGCCCTGAATCTGGGTTTCGCGGGTATAGGCTGCGCCGTTGCTTTCCTTTTCCCATTCATAGAGGGAGAAGGTATAATCATCGATGCCATCGGCCAAAACCAGCTTATCGGAGCCGGTATAGCCATAACCGATCATCTCATCCTCTGCAACGGGAGTTTCCGCCCCATCCTTCAAGGTAAAGGTTACCTTGCGGGTGCGGTTGCCGTTTTCGGTGGGGACGGTATCGCCGGTTTCGGGATCTACGGTCCAATAAAGGGTGCGCCCGATGGAATACTCATAACCGGTAGTGCCGTTTATATTATTGGTATAAGCGGCATAGCCATGGGCAAAGTCCTTACGGTGGCAGTTAATGGTGCTTGCTCTGCTCTCATCTCCCGGATTCGGATAAAGATCCGCATCGGTATCGTTGAGATAATCGCTATCAACAGAAGGAGCAAAGGCGACATATTTCACATTGTTGCCATCCCAGCCCTTTGCAGTACCGTTTTGCTCGGTTGCACTATAGCCGGCGGCCAAAAGCGGATCATCAACAATATTGGTATTATTGAAGCTGCCGCCGCCCGCCTTACTATTGGTAGAGCCAAGCAGATATCTGCCTGCGGTAGAATTATTTTGATTATTGGTGAGGGTGTTGCCCTCCATCAGGTTCACACGGATGTAATAGTAGCATCCGTAACTGCCGCCTGCGGCATAGCTTGCATCATCGCAGATCCCGACCAGAGCCGCTTCGTTTGCGGCAGTGGTGATGGAGCTGTTGAAGATACCGTTATTATAGGCATGGAGGACAGCATAATAATTATTTTCCGCCAATTTAGCGTTTGCATCGCTTGTTGATCCATATTCCAATACACCAAAGAGCAAGCCGCTCTTTTGAGATGCATTGGTTAAGGTAAAGCCATCAATGTAGTTATCTGTCAGGACAAAGGTATGCTTCTTATCGGTATAATTGGCATACATCTTGCCCACCAGCGCGCCGGCGTTTTCCGCATGGGTAGCGCCGCAATCCAGTGTTACATCCTCCACCGAGCAACCGATGATCTTAACGGTTGTTTCATCCGTTGCGGCGGGGCGATAGTAGGTAGCAAGCAATACCGCCTGCTCCCGATCGCCATCATCGTTGGCTCCGCTCATGGAAGAATTGCGCACATGGATATTCTCCATGGTAAAGGTTGCCGGGAGCTTCGCAGAGCAGCTGCTCGCCCCTGCAAAGAAGCCGCATACAATGGCGCAGCCCTTTTCATTATTCTTCACATGAACATTTTCAACATTGAAATTCTTTAAAGAATTCATAGCCTTGCCCAAAGCATGGGGATGGGTAGAATTAGAAGCATAAATACTCTGTGCATCGATCACGGCGAAGAGACCGCGGGTCTGCATCGGATCATCAACGCCCCAATTCTTGATGGTATAGCCATGGCCATCCAAAGAGAATTGGGTATTGATAAAGCCGGCAAATTTCGAGGCCACATCCTCCGAAAGGTCGATATCACCGATCAGATGGAGGGTAACATTGGGATAGTTGAAATAGTTGGGTAAGGTATCATCTTGCCCATTCAGGTTATCGGCCCTTGGCCCGCAATGATTGAATACATACATCCATTCCGTTGCATTGGCGATGGTGAAATCATATTCAGCACCGTCGCTGCAACTCGTATCGGTTACAGTGAGAACAGAATTTTCTGCATATGCGCTGAAATCCGCATCGGAATTGATGCTGACCAAAACATCCCAGACATTCGTTGCCATGGTCAAGGTGATCTGATCGGCAGCCATCGATGCATTGCCATTGGCATTCCCCTTCAGGGCAAAGGTGGCATCGGGATCCTCCGATACGCTCAATACCTGCTTTGCGCCGCCATTAAGATAAAGGATCTTAACGGTGGTGGTATCCTTTTGCATCGTTACCTTGCGGGAGGCCTCTTCCTTTTCATAAGCAGGGGCCGCCGCATCACCCACCATCTTCCAATAGAAGGAGGGATTGGTTCCATCAATGGCGGTATTCACCAGATAAGCAATCTCGCCATCGGTAAAGGAATCCTCGGTTTTTTGGGTAATTCCGGCAGGGATGGTTGCATTCACATTGGAATTGTTTGCATCATCGCAAACCTCAGTCAGATCCACATTATCATAGTAAACTCCGCTGAGATCTCTGCCGGGATTTGAATAAGTATTACTTCCGGCTAAAAGATAAGTAGATTCAGCAGAAAGCGTATTGCCGCCGAAGAAGCAATTCTTCAAGGAAGGATAGGCTCCGCCGTTATTATAAGAGCCGGCAAGCCCGACCTCAGACGCAGCAACACTCGAGGAATCAACTGTCGAATTTCCGATAACACCTGCGTTTTTAACATTCACCGTTGCATACTCAGAGCAGCCGAAGATCAAGCCGGTGCTATCTTTTGTATTGGTGATCTTATTATCATAGAGATAGATATCAGAAATGTTATAATAGGTAGTGGTGGTTGCATTGGGGGCGGTATTGATGTCATCCGCTGCGCCGATTACCGGCTCACCCTTTCTTGCCTTGCCGACCACCAAGCCGGTATGAGCCTTCCCGTTTGCATTTAAGGTGCAGCCAACAACCGAGCAATCTTCAATGGTAACCGTTGCATCCTTGCCGATCGCACCATAGCGGGATAAGAGGATACCGTTGGCTTCCGCAGTTACTTTAAGAGTAGAATCGCTGACATGAACGCCGCTCATAATAAACGCTTCGGGAAGATCATTACCAATGTTCCAATGGTGAGGATTATAGACAATCGCAACCTCCTCCGTGCCTATGGCAGTAACATGGCAATTTTCTACTTTGAAATTCATCAAGGCATTCATGCCCTCGCCATCCGCAGTAAATCGATCATATTCTTTTCCATCGATCGTTTGCTTTGAGGTGGCGGTCGGTCTGGTTGCGTGCCACATTCCGTAGCTGGAGATGGGGGAATTTTGGGTACCCCAATTCTTAATGGTATAGTTATGACCATTAAAGGTACCTTGCAGATCGGTAAAGCCCTTAAAGGTGGTATTGCCGGTCAGATCAATATCACACATCAGGTGCAAGGTGATATTTTCATTTCCTCTAAACCATGCCTGATGATTATAGACATACATCCACTCATCAAGGCTATTGATGGTATAATCCAGTTCTGTGGTTTGATTGGCTGCGGTATTACTTTCTGTAATCTTCGTAACGGAAGGATAACCGTAGCCATCGAACACATCAGTGGATGCGGTAGCTGTTACCCCCATGATGGTGGAGGTATTCATGGTCAGAACCGTTTTGCCATCGGAAACCGCCTGCATTACGCCGCCGGCGGGATCAATTGTATAAATTTCATCGGGATTTTCGGGATAATCGAGGGTTACACTCTCGCCGCCGCCAAGATAGAAGGTATCCATAACGGAACCGCGATTGCTCTTTACAACCAATCGGCGGGTTGCCCCTGCCAAATTGGTGAATGCAGGCAACGAATCTACATTTTCCCAATACTGATATCCATCCTGATGGCCGGTATTGAGCAGATAAGCCACCTCACCGCTCCCGATCTGATCACCGTTGATGGCGGTTACCGTCAGTGTACTTGCAGCGGTGGTATAATTCTCACCGTAATAGATATTGGTAGCAGTACCGTTATAGGTTCCTGCGACTAGGTAGCACTTATCCTTGTAACTATCGGTTGCAACCGTTACCGTATTCCCATAGGTAACCACATTGTCCATATGGAGTGCGCCTGTGGTACGGACACCGATGATACCGGCGCCCAAATGATTTTCTCCCCATGTACCGTAGGAGATAACAGAACTGTCAAAAACGGCTGTATTTTGGATATAAGCCGTGCAATTATCCTCGATAGCACCCAGCAAAATACCGCTGTTACCACCGTTAGTTCTGGAGCCGTAGGTTGCATCAATCGCAACATTCTTGACCAAGCAGTTTTTCAAGGTCAAAGTCTTGGCAGTGCCGCCGCCGGCACTGGTTCTGCCCACAAATGCGGCATGGTTGTTATAATAACCGTTAACCGTACTGTCTACAACCGAGCAATTCTCGAAGGTAACCGACGGTCTGTAGGGCTGCAGGTTACTCATAAAGAGTGCGCCTTGCTCCGTATTTGTATTCAATACGCAGTTCTTAATATGCACATTTTCAATTACCTGCGCTTCTCGGCTGTCATTAAGCTTTATAGCATCGGTCGCACCATCGGTAGAGCTACTAAAGAGCAGCGAAGTATGTGCCAAATTAGAGGTAAGATCAGCGTTTTCAATGGTCAGATTCTTAATAACAGAAGTCTCTGCATAGCGGAACAGACCGCCGAAATCCTGATCGTTGGTCAGATTCGGGCAGTTCACACCCCAGTTGGAGAGCTTATGGTTCAAGCCATCGAAATTGAATTTTGCTTCTTTGCTGCTGGCTACTGTATTTCCCGTCGCACCAAAGCCAACGAAATCAACGCCTGTCAGATCCAGATCGGCACCAAGGTAGATGGTCTGCTCTGCAGTAAAGAGCCCTTCATTAGCCTTCACCGCCAGAAGCTGATCGGTATTCATAATGATATAGCCGATGGGGCTGCCTTGGGTTGCGGCGCCTTCGGGCTGATTTTGATAAAGAGCAATATTTTCGGCGGAAGCTTCAGGAATTCGCTCTGCATCAAATTCACCATCATAGAATTTCGCCTTATAAGCCTCCAGCCGATCATGCATATCCAGAGCGGCAGAGGAATTCTCAATATATTCGCCATTGGCTAGATTTTGATGCGCCTCAGCAAGGAGCGCATCCAAACCATCTTGGTAGAACGCAAGATTTCTCAAGGAGAAATAATTAAGCTGCTCTACCACCTTATAGGCATTGGTGCCTTCACCGATGGCGCTGACAACGGTATCCGCTTTGGTACCAACGGTCAGCTTCTCGGGAGAAACGCTGGTATCGAGGGAGGCGCCGCTTTCGGGATTGACATACGGATAATAGCCCTCGTCAAATTCAACATAGATCTCGGTGCCGCCGTTGAGATAGAAGATCTCGGGCTTCACCGATTCTGCGACTCCATCGCCGTTTTCATCCACTAAGGTATTGATGGTTACCTTACGGGTCTGCTCCTCGGCAGAGCAGGTAATAACATTGCCGGAAGCATCAACTTTCCAATGGATATTCTCTTTCGTCAGCCCGGTATTAACACCATAGGCCGCCATTGCGGCAGTGCAAGAAGAACCATCGATCTTAGCGCCGAAGCCGCTCATGGTTTCATAATCGCTCTGACCATCGATAACAGGTGCTACCTCACCGGAGGTCAGGGGATAAAGATTTTGATAAGCCAGGGCATTATCGGTATAGATGCTGCCCTCGCGATTGATATTCAGCTCAAGATAGCCTGAGCTGGCATAGAAAGCGGTGGCAGTATTGCCAGAGCAGATGATATTTTTGGCATTACAGGTACCGCTGATAAGGCGGCCGATCAGCTCATAACCCATCGGCTGAATGGAATCATCGGTGCGGTGGGTATGGCGGCTATCGAAGATACCGATATTATTAAGGGTTACAGTAGAGCCCTCGATGGTACCGATCAGGAAGCCGTTACCATTGGAGGTATCGGTCTTGCTATTGGATTGGTTATTGAAATTGCGGATATAAATATCGGAAATATCCCAGGTAATACCATTACCCAGACGACCGCCGATCACACCACTATTGGTGAAATCCCCTACGGCGGTGGTGATGGTGCAATCCTCAGCCGAGCAGTTGCGGATGGTAACGGTTTTCTGAACATCATGGTTACTATGGGTATAGAGAATACCCGCAAGGTTCCCGCCGCCGGTGGAGGTGGTGATGGAATTCTTTACATGAACGTTTTCCATCAAAAAGTCGTTTTCCCCTGCCGCCATACCGACAACGATGGAACGACCGTAGCCATCCTTCAGGTTCAGGTTATCAAAGGTTACATTTTTAATATAATAGCCCCGATAGCCCTTGCACTCGGTGGCATTATTGCCGGAGGAGCCGGAGAAAAATCCGACCGCATTATTATGGCTCCAATTGGAGATGGTATGGCCTTGGCCATCAAAAGAAAAATAAACATTATCGCGGAAGCCATCAAAATCAGTGCGACCGGAAAGATCAATATCAGCGGTCAGGTAAATAGTAACCGCCAAGGAGTTAAATTTATCCTGATTCTTTTGAGCAAGCACCAACTCATCGGCGCTGCCGATGGTATAGTATTTAACACCCAACTGGGAAGCAAGCGCCACATTGGCAATGGAGGTTGCAACCGCAACGTTCATATCGCCGCTTACCTCAAATTCGGTGCTCTCCAGCTCAACGATCACACCGTCTTTAACAAGGTATTTGGGTTCGGGGATACCGGTAACGTCCAGATCAAAGGTACCGCCGATATAGTCGTAGTAATAAACACCGTTAACACCGATTCGGGCAGGAATGCGATATTCCCCCTCATAGGTGGTTGCATCATCCTTCATCTCGCTTGCATGAAGGATGCGGTAAACGCCATCAATTGCGCGGAAACGCGCCGCTTCATCAGAAGCAGCAGCTTCGGTCAGCTTCCAGATCACCTCCAAAGAAGGCCGCGCGGTCAGGGATTCCACGCCGGAAATCTTGGCGCTGCGCCCACCGATGGTCTTGGTACTGTTTTCAGAGAAGATCGCGATAGTATTACCGCCGCCACGGTGCACACCGATGGCCTCGCCTACCTGATCCCCGTTGGTAACATTGAAATCATTCTCGCAGATTACCCGCTCCACATAGCCGCTGTTGCGCCCGATGATGCCGCCGATCTGGCTGCCGGAAATAGCTTCGATCTCAGCATAGACTGCCGCATGGTTGGAGGGATGAATATAAACACCATTGCCAAGATCATATCCTGCGGTCACAATATCCATCTTATTGATCTCGGTCACATTGGTATCTACCAAAATATTATCGCGAATAACAATACAGCCGGCGGTGCTGGTATCGAGGGTGAGGGTATTGGTATCCTCATCGGCGCTGTCGGAGACATAAACCGTACCGGCATCGTTGGTAACGGCCTCGGCTACGGTGCGGCCGTCATCCATATGATTATTAAAAGCGCTGCCGAGGGTGCCGATGCCATGGCCGGTACCTGCGGCAACCACCATGATCCGCTTACTATTATGATTAGCATCGGCAAGCAGCTCATTATAAAGACTCTCGATATTGGTCTTCAGATCGGCAGTATCATTTCCGGTGGTAGAAGAGGTGCCATGATAGGCATAAACCAAAAGAAGCTCCCCTGCATTGGCAGCAGGCTGCAATGCAGCAAAAACAGCCTTTCTGCCGGAGCGCAGAGTAACAATGCCGGAATAAGGCGAACTATCCGCCTTTTGGGCCACGCTGAAATTGGCGGTCTTATAAGCAAGCTGGACCGCCTCTTTGGTATTCTCACCATCATTATGCGCCTCAGGGATGGCGGGAATGCAGGTATAGCTGCCCGATAATTTACCGGTTACGCCTTCCACCGCCGCACCGGTGGAATCGGTGCCCCAAAGATAGGTGTTCCAATTGGCGGTAGTAACCGTTTGCTCTGCGCCCCCATCGGGAGTATAGGTAACACTCTGCCCCAAAGCAGAGACCTCTTGGAGGGCAAGAATATCCGGGCTCTTCCCATTGATCCGATCGATCATTTTGGCAAAGCGAGGCGACCCTGCCACCTCATCATAGGTAGCAGGCTTATATTTTTCAAGATAATGCTTCTCACCGCCGGACCAGAGGTTCTGGGTCATCACCGAATAGACGGTAGGATTTTCAACAGCGAGATTGCAGGTTACGGTTGCGCGGGAGATGCAATCATAGATCTTGCCGTTATTCTGCCCTGCAATGGCGCCCACATAGGCGTTGCCGGAGATAGAGCAAGAGCTATCTAAAGTCAAGTTCTTAATGGTGCCCGCGTTGAAGCGGAAAAGGCCCACATAATTTTCGCTGCTCTCATATTGATAATTCTTAATGGTATAGCCATCGCCGTCAAAGGTGCCGGTGAAAGGCTCTTCATAGGTAAAGAGCGGGGCCTCGTTGGTGATCTGGGAGAAATCCAGATCGGCAGTTAAAATATAATTGCCGCCCCGATTGGCTCCAACAACTTCCATAAATTGAGCGGCGGAAGAGATCGGGGTTGCGCCATTATCTGCAATAACAGCAACAGTGAAATAAGCCGCCAACGAGCAAAGCATTGCAACCGTTACCAGCCAAGATACAATCCGCGTTTTTTTCGAGATCATCAACCACCCCTCCTTTCAGGAAATTTTTGTACACCAAAAACAGGAAGTGCGCAAACTTCCCCTATATTTATATAAATTGTATATCTTTATTTTCCTTTTGTCAAGGTGGTTTGTGGAATGTGTTTCCCTACTCTGCGGGGGGGATTCATATTTGAATTCTGCTATAAATCGTGGGGAAACGGGCAGTTGCTCTACGCAAAATAGATTTTTATCATAAAAATTCGCAGAATCATTCTTATTTTTCCATTCACTACACAGGGAACGGGGGTTTGTGTAGTTTGCACACACCCCCGTCCCCTGTGTTATACCAAAAAAAGATCCGCATCAACAGATGCGGATCTTTTTTTCGCTTTAGTTTTCAGTTTTTAATTTTTTACCAACAATGACTACCCCTGCGGCAGAAATCGCCATCAAGGCCATAAAGGGCCAAAGGATCGCCTCATCGCCGGTTTGGGGCTGGCCTGCAGCCTTGCCGGGGGTGCAGACAACATAATAGTCGCTGCCGGAGGCAGATTGAATAGTGATCTTTCCATCCTTCACCGCTTCAGCATAGCGATTTTTTCTTCCTTTCGAAGAAAAACCAATGATATACTGATCAGCTTTCAGATTGGAAAGAGTGATCTCGGTGCCGTTCGGCAGATCGATCCGCTTGCCGGTCTCATCGATAAAGAAGATCTCCAAGGGGGCAATATTCTTCATGCCCTGAAATTGCTCCTTGAACCATTCGGCAGCCTTCTTATCCGCCTCGGTGATCTCATGCACAATCAAGATAAGCCCCTTCTTATCGCTTCGCACCTCGATCTTCAAGCCGCTTTCGGTGGTAGCAGTATAAAGCCCATCTTCATCGGCATCTTCAGCCGCAGTATAATGCTCCATATTATAATAATCGCAAACATACTTTGCCGTTACAATATGGGAAGCCGAAAGCTTATCGTTAGTCAAGGTCTCTTCCGCGGCAAAGCAGCCAACGGAAAGCCCCATCATCATGAATATACAAAGTAGCGAGGTCCATATTCTTTTCATCATAAGCCTCCTGAAAATTTTAATCAAAACAATCACTCAAGCATGGTGAGGATCTTTTCTTATTAAAAATCCTCGCCGGGATTCAATGATTGTTTCATTGGAAGGCGGCGGTGCAAGGGGCGCCGCCTTCCATGTAAAGTCGACTTTTTAAATAAAGCCGAAGGCCGCAAACTACTTTACGGCCTTCGGCCATAAATTAGTTTATGCTAAAAGGGTTAAGTTATTAGATAACTTATGCAGCAGCAACAGTGATGGTGATGTTACCAGCGGTATCATCATCAGCAGTGATAGCGCCGGAAGGAGTCAGAGTAAAGGTGGCAGTCTTAGCGCCTTCAGCAGCATCAGCAGCAACCAGAGTAGCAGAAGTTACATCAAAAGAAGCTGCAACACCGGTGTTCTCATACTCAGCAGTAACCTTTACAGCCTTAGAGGAACGAGTAGTTACTTTAACAACAGCTACATCGTTGTTCCAAGAACCTTCGCTGTCGACCCAAGCGCAAGCGTCTTCGTCCCAAATTTTATCGGAAGCGGTGTAAGTAATAGCCATGTCGGTCCACTCAATGTCAAGATGGATTTCATGAACTTTTTCAGCGCCGGTGTCAACATAAGTAGCAGCAACAGCCTGAGTTGCAGACATCTTATCAGCCTCAACATCATTCAGAGTGCCGTTAGCAGCAAAAGCGGAAACGCTCATGGTAGCGATCATAGCGATAGCAGCGATAATAGCGATAAACTTTTTCATTTTCTTAATTTCCTTTCAAGAAATATTTTT